>NZ_DJDC01000130.1:0-1353 GCF_002430855.1 Acinetobacter sp. UBA5934
AAAGCAGTCATTTATGCGCATCAACCACTTGATCGCGCTACTTTAATTAAAGCCGTAGAAAAAGCAGGCTACGAAGTGGAAGCGCTGCAACCAATAGAGCTTACGATTGAGGGTATGTCATGTGCTTCTTGTGTAGGTCGAGTAGAAAAGGCCTTAAAATCTGTTGAGGGTGTGGAATCAGCTCATGTAAATCTGGCTACTGAAAAAGCGACTATTCAGGCAAGCTCATCTGTCACTCGTGACTCGTTAATTCAGGCTGTCACCAAAGCAGGGTTTGAAGCAAAGTCAGTTCATCAAACTACGGAAAGCTTTCAAGATAAAAAAAATATTGAATTAGAAAAACTTAAAAAAGATTTAATTTTGTCAGTCTTATTGACTCTACCCGTTTTTATTTTAGAAATGGGATCACACCTGATTCCCGCCTTTCATACGTTTATGATGGATAACATTGGCCAACAAAATAGCTGGTTAATGCAATTTTTCTTGACCACAGTAGCATTAATTTTTCCAGGCCGACGCTTCTTTAAAAAGGGCATCCCAAGTTTATTCCGCTTAGCACCAGACATGAATTCCTTGGTGGCTGTAGGAACATTGGCTGCTTATCTTTATTCAGTGGTTGCTACTTTCTTTCCAAGTGTCCTGCCACAAGGCACGGTCAATGTTTATTATGAAGCTGCAGCGGTTATTATCACTTTAATTCTATTAGGTAGATTTTTTGAAGCCAAGGCAAAAGGCCGAACGTCTTTAGCAATTCAACATCTAGTTGGAATGCAGCCTAAAGTTGCCAGAATACAGCTCAATAATCAGGTGATAGAAGTTCCGATTGCCGAAGTTCAAACAGGAACGATTGTAGAGATTAGACCAGGCGAGCGTATCCCTGTCGATGGTGAAGTTATTCACGGCCAAAGTTTTATTGATGAATCCATGATTACTGGCGAGCCTATGCCCGTTGAAAAAACGATAGGCTCTACTGTGGTAGGAGGAACAATTAACCAAAGTGGCAGCTTAAATATCAAAGCCACCTCTGTTGGTAGTTCATCAGTGCTTTCTCAAATCATCCGAATGGTTGAACAGGCACAGGGTTCCAAGCTGCCTATTCAGGCATTGGTTGATAAAATTACCATGTGGTTTGTACCTGTAGTAATGGGTCTCTCTCTTTTAACTTTTATTACTTGGTTTATCTTCGGCCCTGAGCCAGCCCTAACGTTTAGCTTAGTTAATGCAGTTGCGGTACTCATTATTGCATGTCCTTGTGCAATGGGACTTGCAACGCCTACATCAATCATGGTGGGAACTGGGCGTGGTGCTGAAATGGGTGTTTTATTCCGTAAAGGGGAAGCTTTGCAGCTGCTC
>NZ_DJDC01000130.1:1515-3355 GCF_002430855.1 Acinetobacter sp. UBA5934
TTCGTAAAGGTGAAGCTTTACAGCTGCTCAAAGAAACTAAAGTGGTTGCAGTTGATAAAACAGGGACTCTGACTGAAGGGAAACCAATTTTAACCGATCTGCATGTCTTAGAAGGTTTTGAATACAATGCCGTACTTTCACTGATGGCAGCCGTTGAATCAAAGTCTGAGCACCCTATTGCTCGAGCAATTGTACAAGCCGCTATAGATAAGGAATTAATCCTGTCTCCTGTTGCTGATTTTAAATCAGTGACCGGCTACGGAATAGAAGCAACGGTGTCTGAGCATTTGGTTCATATTGGTGCAGACCGATATATGGAAAAACTAGGTTTGAATCCTAATGTTTTTTCTCAATTTTCGGATCGTTTGGGAGAAGAAGGAAAAACCCCTCTCTATGTTGCGATTGACCAGAAACTTGCTGCCATTATTGCTGTAGCAGATCCAATTAAAGAATCAACATTTGCTGCAATTGAAGCGTTACATCAGTTAGGTTTAAAGGTTGCCATGATTACAGGTGATAACCGTCATACAGCTCAAGCGATTGCAAAAAAACTAGGTATTGATGAGGTTATTGCAGAAGTCTTACCAGAAGGTAAAATAGAGGCCGTTAAAAAATTAAAAAATCAATATGGTAAACTCGCATATGTTGGAGATGGCATTAATGATGCCCCTGCACTTGCAGAAGCCGATATTGGTTTAGCGATAGGTACAGGTACAGACGTAGCTATTGAAGCTGCTGATGTGGTTTTGATGTCTGGCAACCTGAAAGGAGTGCCGAATGCTATCGCTTTAAGCAAAGCGACTATAACCAATATTCGTGAAAATTTATTTTGGGCATTTGTTTACAATGCAGCTCTGATTCCTATTGCAGCAGGTGTACTTTATCCGCAATTTGGACTGCTACTTTCTCCTGTATTTGCTGCTGGTGCAATGGCTCTCTCGTCAATATTTGTACTAGGAAATGCTTTACGATTAAAACGTTTTAAAGCCCCCCTTGCAATTATTTAACCATTTTTTATATACATTTAAAGTTTTGTTGGCTTTACTTTATATATTTGGAAATAGTCTAAGCCATGTTGGCTTTTATTAAATATCATACAGTTGATATTCTAATTATTTGAGAGGGATTAAGATGAAAAGAATTTTATTAATATGCTTTATAGGCATGTCATTTACCTATGCGAATGCTCATTCTGGGGGAACGAACTCACAGGGTTGTCATACCAACAGTAAAACTGGTGATTACCACTGTCATTAATAGGTGCGCACACAGTTTTTTTATTTAAAAGACTGTGCTTTAAAGTTATAAGTAGCGTTTAACTAAAGCTAAAAATTCATTCAGTTCTTTTTCCTTTATTTCCTCAGTATGAATAGCCACTGATTTTGTAGGCACCTTTCAGTCCATCTAGTGACTAATTAATTTGTTTTAAATACCGATAGACAGCCTGTCTACTGATACCAAACGCTTTTGCCAGATCAACTTTTGATGAATATTTTCCTTCTTTCCAGGCTTGCAGTAATGCTTTAGCTTGATCTGGATTCAATTTATGGACACGACCTCTATATTTGCCCTGAGCTGCTGCGATCTTAATCCCTTCTTTCTGACGTTCTAAGATAATTTCCCGCTCGAATTGAGCAAAAGCACCCATCAGTTGCAGCATCAAATTATCCATCGGGGTGGATTGGGCCGTAAAAGTAATATTTTCTTTTACAAACTGGATGGCAATCCCTCGTTTGACCAGTTTATCCACTTCAGTCACCAAATCTTTTAAGCTTCGCGCAAAACGATCCATGGAATGTACAATCACCCTGTCCCCTTCCCGGACATAGTTCAACATTTC
>NZ_DJDC01000126.1:0-17996 GCF_002430855.1 Acinetobacter sp. UBA5934
AGAATTAGAGAATCTCAGCAAAGGCGATTAATTTAGCCGTGTTACAAAAGCACCTGTAAAGTATTTTGCAGGTGCTTTTTTATTTAAAAAATAACTTCATGTTAAACTGCAGATAATTTTTGGTATAAACGGTCATTATGAGTAAACAGCCAGACTACAAACCCGGAGAATTCCAATGGTCATTTCTTTTACCTCAATATTGGGGTATCTGGATTGGTATTGTATTTCTGATGATTCTGGCGATTTTACCGTGGGCCATTCAACACCGTTTATCCACTTTTATTGGCAATCTGGCATTTGACAAACTGAAATCTCGCCGTAAAACCACAGTACGTAATCTGGAAGTCTGTTTTCCTGAATGGACGCCTGAACAGGTACAAGTACATGCACGTCAGGTTTTTGTTGACCAGATGATTGGGATCTTTGAAACCTTAAATGCCTGGTACTGCCCGCAATGGTTTAAAGGCCGTGTCACGATTGAAGGCTTGGAACACATTCAAAATGCCCAAGCCGCAGGAAAAGGTGTTTTACTGTTAGGTACGCATTCAACATTACTCGATGCCGGCGGTTATTTGTGTGCTCAATATTTTGAGCCAGATGTGGTTTATCGTCCGCAAAATAATCCCCTGCTCGACATGCTGATTTATCGCTGTCGTGCCACTATTTATGCCAATCAAATTGACCATGATGACATGCGTGGCCTCATCCGCAACCTGAAAGATGGTCATGCCATCTGGTATAGTCCGGATCAGGATTTTGGTTTAAAACAGGGCGTGATGGCACCGTTTTTCGGCACCCCTGCCGCCACGGTAACGGCACATCGTCGTTTACTGAAAATCTCCAAAGCCGTCCCGATTCCGTTATATTTTTATCGCACCGGTGATTTAAAAGATCCGCGTTATCATGTGCTGATTGAACCGGTTGTAGATAATTTGCCTAGTGAAGATGAAGTAGATGATGCCACCCGTGTCAATCAGATTATTGAACGTCAGCTACGTATTGCCCCAACCCAATATATGTGGTTCCACCGTCGCTTTAAAACACGTCCGGAAGGCTTTGAGGAAATCTATTGATATAGATGCAATGATTTTAAATTGGCAGTAAACACAGCCTCGATTTAAGGTGATATTCAAATACTTTCGACTAGGCATACCTTACTTTTCAGGGATGAAAAGTAAGCAAAAATCCTTTGTTCCGCTGATGTTACATCCTTGTAACACAGCGAAACAGCGACATCCATGTCGCTATCACGATAGTAAATTCCGAATAATAATTTATTGTTTAAGATGATGATCTACCTGTGAATTATTCATCTTTTATGAACATATAAGGCAAAAAACCATGAAAGTGATGCAACTTCTTCCTGAACTGAATAGCGGTGGCGTAGAACGCGGTACTTTAGAAATCGCCCGTGCCTTGGTTGCAGAAGGTCATGAATCTTTTGTGGTATCCAATGGTGGCCGGTTGGTGGCACAGCTTGAAGCGGAAGGTTCAACACATTTGACGTTAGCCATTCATAAAAAAGCCCTGTCGAGCTTATGGCAAATTCGTCCGTTGCGTCAGCTGATTGAACAGCACCAACCCGACATTGTGCATGTACGTTCCCGTGTCCCTGCCTGGCTGACCCATTTTGCTTTAAAAGGCATTCCTGCAGAACGTCGTCCACATTTAATCAGTACCGTACATGGCTTCTATTCAATTAACCGTTATAGCCAAATTATGACCCAGGCTGAAAAAGTCATTGCGGTGTCCGACAGTGTGGTCAAATACATTACCGATAACTACAAAAATTGCCCCACTCAAGATATTGTGCGGATTTACCGTGGCATAGACCCTACCGCTTTCCCGCATGGTTATCAGCCTTCTGTACAGTGGTTGAATCAAACTTTTAAAGATTTTCCCGAGCTGGAAAACAAGTTTTTACTCTGTCTTCCAGGTCGAATTACCCGCTTAAAAGGTCATGAAACTTTAATTAAGTTAATGGAACAGCTGCAAAACCAGTATCCCAACCTGCATGCGGTGGTGGTTGGCGGGGCTGATCCGAAAAAGGCTGCTTATCTCAAAGAAATGCAGGACAATATTCAAAGCAAAGGTCTGAGCGACAAAATCACTTTTGTGGGGCATCGTTCGGATATTCGTGAATGGCTGGCTTTTAGTGATGTGGTGCTTTCATTGTCCAATCAGGCAGAGACTTTCGGTCGTACTGCTTTAGAGGCCTTATCCGTGGGTACGCCAGTGATCGGCTGGAACCGTGGTGGCGTGGCAGAGATTTTATCGCAGCTGTATCCACAAGGTTTAATTGCCGTGGATGATCAGGCAGCACTTTTAAATGCTGTTCAGCAGCATATTGATGAGCCCCAGCAAGTTAAGCCCGTCACAACATTTAGTTTAAAAGAAATGTGTGATCAGACACTTCACTTATATAAACAAGTTTTGAAATAAATTTAAAAGGATTTATCCCAGTCTCTTGAGAATCTTTATTACAGATAAAAGTCGACTGGGCTAAAGATAGGATTCAATACAGATATGATTAATATTCCGTGCTTGCATAAATCCACATCGGTTCAGTTTGTCCTGCCCGAACAAAACCCATAGATTGATAAAATTTTATGGCTTGATGTTCAGCAACCAATATTTTTTGATGAAAATCTTTATATTTAAATAACATTGCTTGCATCATTAATCGACCAACACCCAAATGCTGAAAATCGGGATGTACCAGAAAATGTGGAAAATACACCACCAAGTGTCCATCAGAGATCGCATTTCCCAAACCAATAAGTTGCCCTTCCTGTCTGGCTGTCACCAGACTATGTGAATGTTGTAATGCTGCCATCAGCTGAACTGGCTTTTGCGCCGATGACCAATGATTCGCTTGATAAATTTTTAATACTTCTGCTTCATGAACTTGATCATTCATTGAGATTTCAAAAGTCATAGCGTCATTAGCCCTTCCATACTCTAAACCTTGCCATGAGCCAAATGAGCAACGGCCAGAAAATGGTGTTGATGATATCGTGCAGACTGGCCCCAATGTGCCAATACCCATAATTGATTAAATCATCATGGGCATCAAACAGCTCTGCAACAACTGCAACAATCAGCACAGCCCAAATTGCCCATTTCGATTTCAATTGACGATAGTGAAAAAAGGCCACAATAAAGAATAGCGTCAGCCCTGCATAAATATGTAAAGCATCACGTGATAATTCAGTAAAATTAGTGATATCAATTTTAAGTTCTTGAAATTTTGACAAATACATGGCTGAAATTTTATTTTTAGGATGTTCTATTAAAGCATAAACCCGAGTTCTGCATCCTGCAAAACTCGGGTACATGAGGTTGTGCTTCCAAATATTATTTTTATTTTGTTATTGCTATCCATTGCTGCATCATATCCATGATGATTTTCTCTCAGCCACCTGTTTCGTCTTCCTTAATGGGATTTTCCTTTCCCGGCTCCTTGGCTGATGAGTCTAGATTAAGGCAGTTAATAAAAAAGAACCATTCGCAATTGACCTAAATCAATGTAAGCCATTTCGTACACTTTTCTATTATTTAATCCGCCTGCTTGATCCCATTTTTATAGGACTGGGTAATTTTATCTGTAACTAATTTTTCTTCTTTTTCAGCCTTTTCAATACCTTCTTGTATATTCTCTTGAGCTTCCTGTTCATCGGCATCTGTTTGCTCCAGCTCTTCTTGTAGCTGATCGAAAACCCTTCCCGTCTGTAAAACCACATATACTGGAAAATGATCTGACCCCATATGAGGTAATCTTTTCATGCGAACCAGGGCAAAGTCGGTACTGTGAAAAACATGATCCAGTGACCAACGCAATAAGGGATAATCGGCATGGAAGGTATTGACAAAATGCCGCCCCACACGTGGATCGAGCAAACCACTAATCCGCTGAAACAGTCGGGTTGTTCGCGACCAGGCCACATCATTCAGATCCCCCATCACAATACAGCTTGCATCCAGGTCCTTGATCTGATCACCTACAATTAACAGCTCGGCATCGCGCAGCGTCGAATCTTTGGCTTCAGTTGGACTAGGCGGTTTAGGATGTAAACAATAAAGCTGCACCAGTTGACCGGAGCGTAAAATTACCGTGGTATGAATGGAAGGTATCTCATCACTTAAAATAAACTTGACCTCGGTATCTTTTAACTCTAAACGACTATATAGATGCATGCCGTATAAATTATCCAGAGGTACGGGCACCCGGTAGGGATAATCTTTTTCAATCACCGAAAGTGCTTTTTGCCACATTCGATCTGATTCCAAAGTTAATACCAAATCAGGTTGATATTTTTGAATCTGCTCAATCAGTAAATGATATTTATTATTTGGCGTCAGTACATTGGAGATAATCAAAGAGATTTGCTTATCCGGGTTAAGCTGATGTTTGCGAACATGCTTAACCTGTTTCTTCCATAAAAAAGTATAAGGAAGCACCATTTTGAGCTGGTATGCCAGTGCGGCAATCAGGGCAATAACAATAATTTCCCGGCTTAAATTCCACGGCTGATCCCAAACCAGCAGTAAAATTAAAGCAATAAATCCCAAAACCAAAATTTGCAAGCGTGGAAAATCAGCACCTCGAATCCACCATTCATCTCGTGGAATTAATGACCAGAATGTCAGCCAAATGACAAAAACTGTAACGATTTCCACCCAAATCATAAGCATCTACTCTTTTTTATCTTTTTAATTCAATCTGCAGTTAAAAAACTTTATCAATTTTGTATGTAACATAAACAAGATATTCCGCTCAATAATATTGATGTTTTCATTGTGTAGTACTTGCAGTTGTGGGCACTTTTGATACACTCAAACCCCCTTTTATTTTTTAACGCACCGAGGCAAAGTGACATGAAAGTAGGTCTGGTCGGTTGGCGCGGGATGGTTGGTTCTGTCCTTATGCAACGTATGGTTGAAGAGAATGATTTTGCTCATTTTGAGCCATTCTATTTTTCTACCAGTAATGCCGGTGGTGAAGCACCTGCGTTTGGCGGTAAAACCGCCCCAGCACTTATGGATGCATCAGACATTAGCAGTCTGAAGCAAATGGATGTCATTATTACCTGTCAAGGCGGCGACTATACCTCCGAGATTTTTCCTAAGCTAAAAGCTGAAGGCTGGAATGGTTACTGGATTGATGCTGCATCTACCTTACGTATGGCGGATGAAGCGATTATCGTACTTGATCCGGTCAACATGAACGTGATCAAAGATGGCTTGGTGAATGGCACTAAAACATTTGTGGGTGGTAACTGCACAGTTTCATTGATGCTGATGGGCTTAGGCGGTCTATTCCAGAACAATCTGGTGGAATGGGCAACCTCAATGACTTATCAGGCAGCTTCTGGTGCAGGCGCGCAAAACATGCGTGAACTGATCACTGGTATGGGCTACCTGTACAACAACACTAAAGATTTGTTAGACGACCCACGCTCTCCTATTTTAGACATTGATTCTAAAATTGCTCAATTACAGCGCGGTGAAGGCTTCCCTTCAGCCAACTTTGGTGTGCCTTTAGCAGGTTCACTCATTCCTTATATCGACAAACAGCTGGAAAGCGGTCAGTCTAAAGAAGAATGGAAAGGCCAGGTTGAAACCAACAAGATCCTCGGTAACCAACAAATTGTTCCTATTGATGGTCACTGTGTGCGTATTGGGGCAATGCGTTGTCACTCACAAGCATTGACCTTGAAACTTCGTAAAGATGTGCCCTTAGATGAAATTGAAGATATCATCGCCAATGCAAATGACTGGTCTAAAGTGGTGCCTAATACACGTGAAGCATCAATGACTGACCTTACACCTGTAGCAGTAACTGGTACCCTGTCTGTTCCAGTCGGCCGTTTACGTAAACTGAACATGGGTAAAGAATACTTGGGCGCGTTCACTGTCGGTGACCAGTTGCTTTGGGGTGCTGCGGAACCTTTACGTCGTATGCTACGTATCCTGATTGATTACAAAAATACTTAATGGCTCATTGAAAGAAAAAAATAAAAGTCGGTCATAATTGATCGGCTTTTTTTATGTATCCTTTATGTTAAATGTTTTACAATTATTCAACACCTCGCTAATCTATAACTTTCGCAATGCGATAAAAAAACCGAGCTAAAGATTAAGATGACCGTATATAACAAATTAAAGATAGCCATTTTAGCCATTATTGCTTCGCAGAATATTCATGCGATTACTATTGATCCTATTCAAGTTCAATCTGCGGCAGGTGAACTCTTATATGCGGAAATGAATTTTCGCAATGCTGATCCTCAGGCACAAATCCAGGCCAGCCTGGCGGATGTCGAAGATATCGCAACTTTAGGCGTTGTCTATCAACCTCCCGGACATCTTAATTTTTTTACCCGTCGCGATAGCTCGGGCAATGGTGTGATTACCATTACTTCTTCACGCCCCTTAACTGAATCTGAACTGAACATTATTATTAAAATTCAGGAAGGTAATGCCACCCGTTTACAGCATATCAAAACACCTTTGCAACGCAGCCAGGTAAAGGCACAGGCACGGGTTTCAGGTAATGAAAAACCGTTAACGCCTATCACGATTGTCAGTGAAAAAGATATCGCCTTACAACTGCCTGAAAGCACGCAATATCGGATTGAAAAACCACAAACGGCATTACAGACCTCATTTGAAGCGCCATTAAAAGTCAATAAAGCGGCCCCACCGAGTTTAAATAATACCTCTACTGCACCTGTGGTCATTTCAGCAATAGCGATCCCATCTGCGCAGCCGGCACCCCTTCCCCCAAATGCAGCAGCTGAAGTTAAGAGTGCAATACCGGCACAAATTACGAAAAAAAATGAAGTAAGAATTCCAAACAGTTCAAATAGCTCTACCTCGTCAGACCCTTTAGTCAGACAATATGCAGCATCGGCACAACAAGCAGTGGCTAAACCGAAGGTGGTAGCAGAAGGTGGCGGTGCAGCAGCTGCGCCAAAAACCAGACCAGAAACGGCGCCTCTCTCCTCGCCTCAGCCTGCAGTTACAGCTCAGACCGGCACGCATGTAGTGAAATCTAATGAATCACTCTGGGCTATTGCATCACGTGTGGCCACTGAACAAAATCGTCCGATCGGCGAAGTCATGAAACAAATCAAGGTCAATAATGAACATGCCTTCATTCAAGGGGACGTGAATCGTTTACGCCGTGGAGCTGCCTTGAACTTAAATACTGCCGGCGCCGCTAAGGAAGAGCAGAAAGCAAAAGTTGCCCATTTAGCCCAAGCGCCAGCCAAACATTCCAATCAGTCAGCTAAGGCCAAATACCGCTTGAATCAGGCTGAAATGAGCCTGGTTGCAGAGAAAGAACAAGAATCAGCCAGCGGTTCTGCTAAAAAGAACACGAAAAAAAATCAAACTTCAAACGAGTTGTCATTAAAAGTTATGACATCGCGTAAAAAAACCGTTAAATTACAGAGAAACGTAACACAGTTAGATTTGGCATTGCGTCAAAAGGATCACAGAATTCAATTATTAAATACTCGTCTTGCTCAACTGCAACAGCAATTGAAAGCACAACAAGTACAGAAAAAGCCAACACACTAAAGTGTTATACAATTTGATTTTTTGGATGAGTTACATTAATTAAAACTCAATCCTGTAAGGGGTAACAACATGCTGCTTTATGTGATTCCGTTTATATTGTTATTAGTGATCGCAATTGTATTAAAAAAGCGCGAAGCAAGTAAACAAGCAGAACAAACATCGAAGGCGAAAGCTAAAAAAGTAAGCTCAACAAAAAAGACACCACAAAAAACTCAAATTGTGGCCAATACTGTTGTCGAGAAGAAAAAAACCACCCCTTTAGCTGCTGATGTACGTAATAAAATTGAAGGGCTGATTCGCGAGAATAATTTTTTCTCCGCTGAGGCACAGATTAACCAGGCTTTAAATAAAGACAATTCACAGCATGAGTTGTATTTACTGTTGCTGGATATTCACATCTTGCAGAAAGATGAATTTGCAATTAAACAACTCATTAATCATCTACGTTCATTAGAACTAGATGATTTTTTAGAGCAGGCACTAGCTAAAAAAGCAGCACACGATCAAGAAAGCATTACAACTTCTCCAAAGCACGAAGTTACAAACTTTAATGACACTATTGAGTTTAAACCATCTTCAGCTGTTACTAGAGTTGTTGAACCAGCGGTTGCTGAAAGCAAGAATACGGCAGATTTTGATGCTTTAATGAATGATGCTGCTGCACCTGCTGCAACAAATGATCTTGCTTTTGATCAGTTACAGCAAAATCAGCTGGCTCCGCAAACTGCAGTTGTTGACGAAATTAAACCGCTTGATTTCAGCAGCCTTTCACTGGATTCAACGGCAGAAGTAGCAACCGCACCCGTTCAAGAAATCAAGCCTTTAGATTTTAATACCCTTAATCTTGATCCTGCACCTATAACAGAAACTAAGCCAGAAGCTGCCCCAGTTCAGGAAATTCAGCCTTTAGATTTCTCATTCAGTTTAGACACTGTAACAAATCAACAAGCAGAAACTGAGAAAGCTGCAAGTATTGAACCTGTTGTAGCAGAAAGACCTGAGTTTAATTTTGACTTTTCCGTTGCAGAAACTCCAGCAGCCGAAGCAAAAGTTGCAGTTGAACAGACTATCCCAAGCTTAGACCTAGACTTTAATTTAGAGCCAGCGACTACAATTGAAGAGCCAACTGTTGAAGTAGCTCCAGCGAAAGCGTCAGGTGTAAGTTTTGATATTAGCAATATCAGCTCATCTGCAGCCAAAGCAGATAAAAATGATCCATTGGTTCAATCATTTCCGGAACTGATGGAAGTGGATGAAATTAACCTGAATCTGGAACTGGCACAGCAATATATCCAACTCGGTGCTTATGAATCAGCACGTGAATTATTGGCAGAGCAAGAGGCTAGCTATACCTCTGACCAGCGCCAACAAGCGGATCTTTTACGCAATCAAATAGCATCTTAAGCGATTTCGATCTACTATAAAGCAGTCATCCTTGGCTGCTTTTTTTATGATGAAAAAAATAGCGTTAATTTATATGGGCGGTACATTTGGCTGTATTGGTGATCCACTCAGCCCGATGCCAGCTGAACAATTTATTCCGAAACTGCAACATATTCTCCCCCTAGATCAGCAGATCGAATGTTTTGTTGCACCAGTTATTCAAGACAGTAGCGCCTGCACAGCCACAGACTGGCTGAAACTGGTTCAGTATATTCAACAGCTTCAGCTACAGCAGTTTCAGCATTTTGTCATTATTCATGGCACCGATACCCTAAGTTATGCCAGTGCCGTGCTGTCACGCTTTTTAGGTCAATCTGCGCATGTGGTGATGACCGGTAGCCAGTATCCCCTGTTAAATGCTGCGGGAGACAATAGCCGTGAATTTACCGATGCTATTGATAATTTAAACTTTGCTCTGGACTGCGTGATTAAATATCCGGTTGGGGTCTATTTGGCCTTTCATCATCAATTGATTCATGCCCAAACAGCGTTAAAAATCCATACCACAGAACTGGATGCCTTTGGCGGTATCAATGCAGCACAGCCAATCGCTCTCTCCAGCCAGCATCAGCATATTGTGCATGAGGATGATATCAACAAGGCGGCAACCTTCAACTGTTTAAGTCTGATGATGCAGCCGCTGGATTTGGCTCAGCAAGTGGCAAATTTGCAAACCATTTGCCAAGCACCGCCAAATTGCCTGATCCTGCAAGGGTTCGGTAGCGGTAATCTGGCAGTAAATAGCGCCTTCATTAACTGGCTTCAAAAACTGCAACAAGCAGGCTGTGTCGTCATTCTTACCACTCAAGTTCCTTTTGGTGGCATCAATCAACGTTATGCGATTAGTCAGTGGATACAACAAGCCAATATCATCCTGAATGATTGTCTAGGACATGCAGATCTTTATGCAAAAGCACTGAAAATGTATTTACAATACGACACTGTAGACCAATGGCAGTCACATTGGCATGATCACGTGTAATTTGAGGTAAATATGCAACGTTTTGCAGTCGGTATTGAGTTTTGTGGCATTCGATATAGAGGTTGGCAAACTCAACAACCTGGCGTACCAAGCGTGCAGGAAACCATTGAAAAAGTGCTCAGTAAAATTGCCGATGAACCGATTATTTTGCACGGTGCCGGCCGTACCGATGCCGGTGTCCATGCCACCAATATGGTTGCCCATTTTGATACCCATGCCATTCGCCCGATTCGTGGCTGGCTGATGGGGGCAAACAGTCAACTTCCTAAAGATATCGCCTTCCAGTGGATCAAGGAAATGGATCACGATTTCCATGCCCGTTTTAAAGCTCAGGCGCGTCGCTATCGCTATGTGGTCTACAACAACCCGCAGCGCCCTGCACTTCTCCATAAACAGGTTACCCATGCCTACTATCCACTGGATGTAGAGAAGATGATTGCAGCGGCGAAAAAATTTGAAGGCACACATAATTTTGAAAGCTTCCGTGCTGCAGCCTGCCAGTCCAATCAACCAGTTCGTCATGTCAAACATTGTCGCCTGATTCAGCATGGTTGTTATCTGGTGTTAGATATTCAAGCAGATGGCTTCCTGCATCACATGGTACGCAACATCATGGGCTGTTTACTGGAAATTGGTCAGGGCATGTATGAGGTTGACCATATTGACAATATTTTTGCCGCTGAAGACCGTAAAGCAGCAGGCATCACTGCCCCACCGGATGGCTTGTATTTCATCCATGCCGATTATCCGGAGCAATTTGAGCTGCCTAAAATGCCATTAGGCCCGCACTGGCTCAATATGCCTGAATAACTTATTTTAATGATATTTACCTCCCCCTCACCCCTTCTTAACGGAGGGGGAAAGTTCCTCCCTTTTTCAAAGGGAGGCTAGGAGGGATCTTTTAACGCTGCTTCCTTTTTCTATATTCCACTGGCGTCTCATTGGTCCAGCGCTTAAAAGCACGGTAAAACGTACTCGGCTCGGAAAACCCAGTGAGGTACACAATCCGCTCAACACTTTCCGCAGTATTGGCCAATAATTTCTTTGCCAAACGACAGCGATAGTCGGACAGAATTTGCTGAAAACTGGTATTGGCTTCACTCAGCTGGGTACGTAAACGGCGCGGCGTGATATTCAAATGCGTGGCTACAGTTTCCAAAGTGGTTTCACCACTTTCTAAAGTCGAACCAATCGCGCGGCGCACTTCACCAACCAGATCATAACGCGCTAGCTCTTGCAGCTTTTCAATCGCTAATTGCTCATGCAATTGCAGCAATTCAGGTTCAGCCTGCCATAACTGATAATCTAAAATCGCGGGATCGAAATATAAACGGGTTTCTTTTTGCCCTAAGCTGACCGGACACTCATAGACACGGAAATATTCATCATCAGGTGCGCCCTGACTAAAGTTAAAATCGATATAGATCGGCTGAAAACGACCTTCAGTAATAAATTTAAAGAAACGTAATACGCCTGATAATGCACATTCCGAAAAATGCCGATTGACGATATTTTCACCCCAAGGCTGCTCACCATTGGTTAAATAGCAGCGATCATCTTCAATCACCAGTTTGGCATGAAAGGCATCACTGATCAGGCGCTGATAGGCCAGTGCACGCTTTAGCCCTTCCCCAAAATTTTCACTGGAAATGAACAGGTGTTCGATCACCTGACCACGGTATAAAGGCAGGTGCTCACCCAAATGCAAACCAATATCGGGATCCTTACTGACCTCTTCCGCAGCCACCCAAAACGCATATTGAGCACTGAGCGGGGTACGATCATTGGTTTCGACCTGATTTAAGGCCACACCAGCTTTCATTAAAATTTCTTCAGTTGGCAAACCTGCACGACGAATGGCTTGATAACCCAATCGTAAAACAACTGATGCATCAGTTAGCTGACCCACGCAAAGACCTTCCTTGTATGTTCTTCATTTATACTTAAAAAGATTGATTTTAGATTAACTGCGATTGACCAAACTGACAACAGAACAATGCGCTTTTTTACAGAAAATCTTTATACGGAGAGTTCGCTTATTTAACTGACAGATGAACCAGCAAAGCCGCATTGTGCCTTGTTTTATGCAAAAAAATTGACTATAATTTGCGCCTTTCCAATTTATTCATTCAGGTAGGCTATGGCCAATAAAGAGGAACTCATCGAGTTCGAAGGCGTTGTCACCGAGACGCTTCCTAATACTATGTTCCGTGTACGTTTAGAGAACGGTCACGAAGTGATTGCCCACATCTCTGGTAAAATGCGTAAACACTATATTCGTATTTTGACTGGCGACAGTGTGAAAGTAGAAATGACCCCTTATGATTTGACCAAGGGTCGTATTACTTATCGTGCACGCTAAGTTTTAGCGTAAGCAAAAGCCACTTAAACAGTGGCTTTTTTATTGGGCTTATACTTACTGACCGTGTATCAAATCACAACGTTGATTCAAATTTCTCTGTTTAAAATAAGGTTTTATGCAACAGAGAAAAGATTATGTCATTTCTTCATTCTCTCGGTCTTTTTGCAATTCTGGGCTTGTTGTATGGCTGTACCACATCCCCTCTAACCACCGCACAACAACGTGATGCCTATTTACAGCAATTCATTGGGCAGACCAGTCAAAACATTCAAGCCAAGCTCGATTTGAACAGCATCGGTTACCAGCAGGTGTTGGCGCCTGTTGCAAATCAACAGACACTCACTTATACAGTGATGCGTCCTGTCACCATTCCGGTACCGATGGCACAGAATCCTGCCGATATCGATGCTGGCAATATTCCCATACCCGTGACACCTCGAGCCCAAAGTTATGATGTCGATTTGCAATGTAAAATTATCTATCGTTTAGAAAACAACATAGCTAAATCGGTTTATTACACGGGTCGTACCTGTTAAAGCCTTGTGAAAAGCAATAAAAAAACGCAGCTCAAGGCTGCGTTTTTACGATTTAGTGAAATTAGTTCAATGCTGTTACCACAGCTTGACCCATTTCCACAGTGCCTACCTGAGTATTCCCTTCTGACATGATGTCGCCAGTACGTAAACCTTGATCCAGTACCTGACCTACAGCATCTTCAATGGCTTGTGCTGCTGCTTCTTCACGGAAGGTATAACGCAGCATCATTGCCACAGAAAGAATGGTAGCCAATGGATTGGCAATGTTTTGGCCTGCGATGTCTGGCGCTGAACCATGACATGGTTCATACATGCCTTTACCATTTTCATCCAGTGATGCAGATGGCAACATGCCAATAGAGCCTGTAAGCATTGCTGCTTCATCAGACAGGATGTCACCGAACAGGTTACCGGTCACAATCACGTCAAACTGCTTAGGCGCGCGTACAAGCTGCATTGCCGCATTGTCGACATACATGTGTGACAGGTTGATCTCTGGATATTGCTCTTCTTTCAGTGCAGTCACTGTCTGTTTCCAAAGCTCAGTCACTTCAAGAACATTGGCTTTATCCACTGAACAGACCTTACCGCCACGAAGACCAGCAAGTTCAAATGCAACTTTGGCAATACGTTTAATTTCAGATTCTGAATAAACGTCGGTATTGAAACCTTGCTTTTCACCATTTTCCAGTTCACGGATACCACGTGGCTGACCGAAGTAAATACCACCGGTGAGTTCACGCACAATCAAAATATCCAGGCCAGAAACGATTTCAGGTTTTAAGCTTGAAGCCCCAGCAAGTTGCGGGTAAAGAATCGCAGGACGCAAGTTTGCAAACAAATTTAATTCAGAACGGATTTTTAATAAACCACGTTCAGGACGAATTGAACGTTCAATCGTATCCCATTTTGGACCGCCAACAGCACCCAACAAAATTGCATCAGCAGTTTTTGCCTGTGCTGCTGTCACTGCAGGGTACGGTTCACCATGCGCATCAATCGCAGCACCACCCAATAAACCCTGTTCCCAAGTCAAACCCAGATTAAATTTTTCATTCACGCGTGCAAGCACTTGTTCAGCTGCTTTTACGATTTCAGGACCAATACCATCACCTGGTAAAATCAAAATGTGTTTTGACATGAGTGTTTCCATTTATGAAGTCGATGCATTACATCAACGGGATTTTAAATTTTCTTTTCTACAAACTCACCCAGACCGGTTAAGGCATTATAGGGTCTGCAGAAACGTCGGATTGTCTTCTGGTCTTGTAGCAGATCTACACACAGCGGTTCAGGTGCAGATACATTTAACAAGCTGCCCTGCTGTTTATTGCGTTCACGATACATTTTAAATGTGTAATGCTGTTTCGCCTTAAACTGATGGAAAACATGAAGCGTTTCCGCACGATCTTTGGAAATCGGATAAAAACGGATGACCAGTTCATGCTGCCCAGCTGGGACTGAAAGATACAACGCATTCGGCTGACTTAAGGAGTTCGCCTGTAAACGTAAAATACCCGATTCAACTGCAGCGCTATTTACACGGCGCTGTACCGCATCAATAATTTGAATTTGATCTAAGCGTTCAAATTCACAGTTTGCAGTACCGGAGCAGTAAATTAAGGCATTTGTTTTTGTACTTTCAGTTTCTTTTACATGTTTGATACGTACTGTATCAATGCCTTGGCATGCACTTAAGAATGCGACCATAAGGCCAATTACAACAAGCTGACTGTAAACCTTTGTCATTGTTCGAGCCCAACCCTCACCAATTAAAGCCAACTAAATATTTTTATGGATCCGATATTAGCAAGAGTTAGGCTTGGATACTACTAGCGCTGAAAATTCAAGTAATTAACTGTGGATTTCCTGAAACACCCAAGGGCGTGATTGCTTGGTTTTTTCTTCATAAGCACGAATATCATCAGCAGCTTGTAAAGTTAAGCCAATATCATCCAAACCATTTAACAAGCAGTGTTTACGGAACGGATCAACTTCAAATTTAAAGCTCTCACCCGATGGTGTACGTACTTCCTGCGCTTCCAGATCGATGGTTAACTGGTAACCTTCAGTGGCCGCACATTCTTTGAATAACTGATCGACGATCTCTTCCGACAGACTCACCGGCAACATGCCATTTTTAAAGCTGTTATTGAAGAAAATGTCGGCATAGCTTGGAGCAATTACGGTACGGAAACCGTATTCATTCAAAGCCCATGGCGCATGCTCTCGGCTTGAACCACAACCAAAGTTGGCACGTGAAATTAAGACGGTGGCACCTTGATAACGCGGCTGATTCAAAACGAAATCAGGATTTTTAGGACGTTTTGAGTTGTCCTGACCCGGATAGCCTTCATCCAAATAACGCAATTCATCAAATAAGTTGTCGCCAAAACCGGTACGTTTGATCGATTTCAAAAACTGTTTTGGAATAATTAAATCTGTATCGACATTGGCACGGTCTAATGGTGCAACGATACCTTGTTCAACGGCATATTTTTTCATTTTTTGCTCCCCTTAGCCCAATTAGAATGAACGAACATCAACAAAGTGACCGGCGATGGCTGCGGCAGCTGCCATGGCTGGACTCACCAAGTGAGTACGACCGCCATTGCCCTGACGACCTTCGAAGTTACGGTTAGAAGTTGAGGCACAGTGCTCGCCTGGCTGCAATTTATCGGCATTCATCGCCAAACACATTGAGCAACCTGGCTCGCGCCATTCAAAGCCAGCTTCCAAGAATACTTGATCCAAGCCTTCAGCTTCAGCCTGCTGTTTCACCAAACCGGAACCCGGAACCACCATTGCCTGTTTAATTGAAGCAGCCACTTTACGGCCTTTAATCACTTCAGCAGCAGCACGAATATCTTCAATACGCGAATTGGTGCATGAACCGATAAATACGCGGTCTAACTGAATGTCTGCCAATGCCTGACCTGCATTTAAACCCATATATTGATAAGCACGGGTCCAGTCGTTACGTTGTACGTCGTCTTTGGCCTGTTCCAAAGTCGGCACTGCTTCAGACACTGGAATCACCATCTCTGGCGATGTCCCCCAAGACACTTGCGGTTCGATCTCTTCGCCTTGCAATACCACAACGGTATCGAAATGTGCGCCTTCATCAGAGTGCAAGGTATTCCAGTAGGCTACAGCGGCATCCCACTGCTCACCTTTCGGTGCATAATTACGGCCTTTGACATATTCAATGGTTTTGCCATCCACAGCCACCATACCGACACGTGCACCGGCTTCAATCGCCATGTTACATACGGTCATACGGCCTTCAATCGACATGTCACGAAATACTTGACCACCGAATTCAATCGCGTGACCCGTACCGCCCGCAGTACCAATTTTACCAATGATCGCTAAAACCACGTCTTTTGGTGTTACGCCCTGACCCAATTTACCGTCAACACGTACCAACATGTTTTTCATTTTCTTTTGAACCAAGCATTGGGTTGCCAATACATGTTCAACTTCTGAAGTCCCAATACCGTGCGCCAAACAGCCAAAGGCACCATGAGTTGCGGTATGCGAGTCACCACATACCACGGTCATGCCCGGCAAGGTCAAACCCTGCTCAGGACCGACCACATGGGCAATGCCTTGACGGATATCATTGATATCAAATTCAACAATATTGAAGGTTTTACAGTTGTCATCCAAGGTTTGCACCTGAATACGTGAAGTTGGATCTTCAATACCAGCAATACCCTGTTCACGTTCAGTTTTTGAAGTAGGCACGTTATGGTCTGGCGTTGCCACATTGGCACTTAAACGCCAAGGTTTACGACCTGCAAGTTGCAAACCCTCAAAAGCTTGTGGTGAGGTTACTTCATGTAATAAATGACGATCGATATAAAGCAAAGCTGAACCATCATCGCGTTGTTTTACTAAATGGTCATCCCACAATTTATCGTATAAAGTCTTTGCTTTTGGGGTATTGCCTGCCATGTCGACGCGCTCCATAGAACTGGGTAATGCTTACATTAACTTCGATTATAACCACCTATTAACATAAATCTAATTTATCATTTTTATTAGTTTAAAAACTTTTTGGAATTAATTTTAACATTATAAAACCCTGTATTTTGGCAAAATCCCCCTCTTCTATTCTTAAGACAAACAGCATTCTCCTCATGATCAGGCTGGTTAAATCAAGGTCTCTAGAACGCTTGAGCAGGAAATTTAAAATTCCGAATTTAATCTGACGGATTTTCCTTCGCTGCTATAAGCTGTTCAATCGCCCGGATGAGTTCTGCCTTCGCAGCACCGCATTCAGCAGCCGCATGATTTTCGTCATCTTCATCATCAGCAATTTCATAGACCTGACTGCGTTTTTCCACCGCTTCCTCGAAAATATCAAGAAGGTATTTAATGTGTTTAATATCCATGATGATCAACCTGCTAGAAAAGTATCTCTAGAAAAATAGCTCTAAGCGATACCATTCCCCTGTTGTTTATGAATTATGAGGTTTAACCAGGCAATAATTTATAAAACCGATTAAAAATATAAAAATGTTCGCTTTTACAAATTAAATAAGACTGATTATCATTTAACCATATCCCGAGGCAAAGATTGAGGAACAACCCATGGCTCATATTCAAAAATTTGTTGATAACAACCAGCGTATGTTTAAAAAAACCTTTAGCTATTACATTATGCACATCACCATTGCCATGTTGGTCGGTTATTTCGTGACAGGAAGTATCTGGATGGCAGTGACTTTGAGTTTGCTTGAACCAACAATTCAGGCGATCGCTTTCTTCTTCCATGAAAAAATCTGGGAAGCCAAACCGGCGAAAATGCAAAACAGCAATAACACAGCCATCTAAATATTTGCCAGGCTATAAAAACATCATGGGTTCCGGTTTTTCACTTTACAAGGATCACTTCATTCGCATGAGGTGATTTTTTTATTTCCATGCTTCAAGTTCACATCCGTATACATTTTTTAAAGTCTTTTTAAAGATTAAGCCCCCATTTAATATAAAAATATTTTATAATTATTTGAATTTCATATAACCAGACATCTCCTTATGAATCTTGCTGCCTTTGAAGCCTATACTAAAGTCATGG
>NZ_DJDC01000044.1:0-6505 GCF_002430855.1 Acinetobacter sp. UBA5934
CTCAGCGCATGCGGTGGGTGATCGGTTGGGTTAAATGGCAAATCACTGGCAGAAACGGTTTGCCAGCCCTGAGCTTCATCCGGCTTAAATTGACCTTTTCCATCCCAGGGTTTATCCGTTGAGGCTTTACGTCCTGCATGTGCCAGTTGAATGGCCACCGGCATGGGAGATAAAGACTTCACCTTAGCCAAAAGCGCTTTCATCTGGGCACGTTGCAAATCATTCCACAGACCTAAATCGGCATAACTAATTCGACCTTCAGGCTGAACCGCAGTAGCTTCGATAATACACATGCCAGCGCCTGACAAAGCATAATTTGCCCATTGCTGTTCATGCCAATACGTGACTTCACCCTGTTCAGTTGCCGAATACTGGCACATTGGAGCAATTACAATTTTATTATTCAGTTTTAACGAACCAAATTGAATCGGTTGAAATAATAACGCCACACCAAACTCCTTATTAAAATGCTTTGCTCAGACTTAATCCTGCACTCCAGTTCAAACCATCTGCGGGTTCAAAGAAGCGCCCATTACCGTCATTTACAATCACGGAACCGACATAGTTCCGATCAAATAAATTATCTACTCGAGCAAAACTACGAACTTTCCAATCGTCATTCTTCCATATATAGCCGACATTAGCTGATACTGTCGTGTAACTTGGAGCCGTATCGGTATTGGCATCATCTACATAAATTTTGTCCATGTAACGGACATCTACCCCTGCATTAAAGCCAGTTTCCGGCTGCCAGCGCAAAGCTGCAAAGGCCTGATTTTTGGCAATGCCGGGTATTTTTGTACCTTTCTGCACAGTACTGGCTGGAATTGCGGCATCAAAAGTGGCATCAATAAAACTATAACTGGCCTCCGCCTTTAAGTCCTGCCATAGATTTTTATTCCAGGACAGCTCAACCCCTTCACGCAAGGTTTTATCTGCATTTTTATAGGTAGCCCGTCCATCAATCGTGCCTGCCGAGACAATGTCATCTTTGGTTTTAGACTGGAAAATGGCAGCAGTAAAATGACCTAAGGAATTTGTACTCTTTAAACCCAGTTCATAGTTATCGCTGCTGGCCGCGGTTAAATTGAAATTCATTCCCTCATTTGCAGAATAAGCCATTTCAGTAAAGGTCGGTGTTTCAAAACCTTTGGCATAACTTGCATAGGCATTGAGATCAGGGTTAATCTTCCAGCTTAAAGCGACAGACGGCAGCACTTTGTCATAGTCGGTCTTGCCACTATCATCCCCGTTGCCGGTCACAATATAGTGATCATTGGACTCATAATGCACATTGCTATAGCGTAAACCGCTATCTAAAGTCCAGTTGGGCATAAAATCCCAAGAAGCTTGCAGATAAGGGTCCAGGTTCCAGAGAATATTTTGTTCATCCCGGCGTAGGTCGCCTTTTACGCCAAATTGATTATTGGCGTTGAAATTTTCATAACCCTGGCGGTCTTCATCCATATAGTCAAAGGCCAAGCCAGCAGTGAACCGGGTATTGGGCAATAAGTCCTTGCCTGTCCAGCGCAGATCGGTACCGTAATAATCACGGCTAAAATCAATCACCCCGCCTGCATGTCTTGGATTATTTTGAGGCGCCCGAGGAATCGATTGATATTGTGTGACTTCACGATGTCCCAAATAGGCCATTGCATTGATTTCATGCTGGTCATTTATCGGTTTTGACCAGGTTAAGCCGGTTTGAGTCTGATTAATTTCTTTGCGCACATCGTAAATATTTGCCGCATCATTGACCTGTTTAGGATTGGCTTGCCATTGCTCGCGACTTAAACCTTGCGGATCATCGGCATTGATATCAACATGATTTACAATCCAGTTGACTTTAGATCCGTCTTCTAAATCCCAGGTCAGTTTGGCATTGCTGAGAACTTTGCGTGCAGCGCTATGGTCGCGATAACCATCGGTATCAAAATAAGATGAACTCACCACATAACTCGGTTCACTGGCTTTTTCTGCCCCGCCTTGCAGGATGATATCGGCACGGCTTTTCTGGTGACTGCCACCTGAATAACCGACTTCAATAGAATCTTTGCCTTGACCTTGTTTGGTCGAAGTTAAAATCGTCCCGCCAGATGAGTTGCCATACAGTGTAGAGAATGGTCCACCCAGTATTTCCACATGATCTAGACTGCTTAAATCGATATTTGAAGTTTGTCCCTGGCCATCCGGCATGGTTGCGGGAATACCATCAACATATAAACGGATGCCCCGCACTCCAAAAGTAGAACGTGCACCAAAGCCACGCATGGAAATCTGTAAATCCTGAGCATAATTTTCACGATTATTCAGTTGTAAGCCCGGCACACCTTTTAAGGTCTCCGATAGGTTGACCTCTAGATTATTGTCATTGTTTTTTTGATCAATTCGATATACTGAAGCCGGTGTTTGCAACCAAGCAGTATCGGTACGCGTGGCTTCAATTTTTATGGTAGGCAGTAAAACAGGCTCCGTAGAACCTGTTTCTGCATATAAGCTTTGGCAGATACATGCCGTTAGGCAAAGTAAAGTCATATTGATGGGCATCACGTGATATTTACCTTGCATGGGCAGCTCTCTATGTCATATTAAAATACTACTTTAGAGCTTAAACCAAGTACCAAGGCATCGTCCACGTTATTTGTAGCGCCTGGGTTAATAACATATTGAATGTTAGGACGAAGCATTAACCATTTGGTTGGATAATGGCTATAGTTCAATTCAATATTGTATTCGGCACTGGCATTAAATGCAGGATTAGTCACACGGTCATTTACGTGCACACGGTTTACACCCAGACCTAAAATGTCATTCGGCTGAGAATCGAATAGACCAATATATTTCACACCGATTTGCTGTGAATTATCGACCTTATTGGTGGTACGGTCATGCCAGGTAAAGTTGGCAAAGCTATGCAAACCTTGCTTGCCAGAACCTGTCGAGGTCAATTGCTGTTCTACTGCTAACCAACCGCCAAATGTACGATTTTTTGCGTCAGATGTGTTCGCAATATCTTTTTGGTTTTTCAAATCATCAGCTGTGTTATAGATACCACCGACACGGTAGCTGCCTGGTAAGCCATTCACAAATGATTTTGGCTGCCATACCACTTCTACAGGAATAGTTAGCCCATCAGCATTGTCGGTATCCAAATTCCAGCCATGACGTTCCAAAGCATTTTCAGGGTTATATTCATAGACACCCACTTGGGTAAATACTTCAGGCGTTACCTGATATTTCACCCGACCACCCCATTGTGCAACAGGGGTATTCATCCAGATATTGCCTTGCCATTTACCCATTTGTGCAGCACAAAATGCAGTACTTTGGAAATCGCAAGCCATTACGTTAAAGTCCATACCCAGACCTAAACGCCCCACTTTGACACTCACGCCTTGATCTTTAAAATTCTTTTCAATCGATAATTCGCTTAAACGAGTTTTTTGGTTGCCACGGCCAAAGTTTGCCTGAACATTGGCAAGTTGCGGCACCTCACCTTGCAAATCATCGACTGTGGTACTTTGTCCTTGACGTGCGCTCACTGCAGCACGAATGGTGACCCCTTCCCAACCGGCAAGTTTCTCCATATCGAAAGTTGAACCTAACCAGAACTGGCTGGCTACAGTCGGATCATTCCCCTCATCACGACCACCGTCGGCTAAATAGGCAACATCAGCAGCAATATTGGCATCAAACTTCACCCCTTGCGCAGCCAGTTCGGTACGTTTACCGTTCCAGTCCCCCAACAAATACTGACCATTAGGGTCAAATGCTTCAGCGGCTTGAGTTTGGGTCATGGCTGTCAACACAAAGGCTGGCAATAAAGCTAGACTAATTTTTTTCATAAGAAAAACCAAAAATGCAAAGTTTCAGTTAGAAATCGATTCATTGAATCGATATTATTATGTGAAAATTACCTAATTTTTAGCCACTTATGTCAGCATTTTTTTTATCACTAATTAAATAAAAAGTTATGAGTTAATAAAAACAAATAACTATTAGTTTTAATATAAGTATATATATTGTTATTTTTCATAATTTTAAGTAACAACTATTAAAATTAAAACCCATCATCTTGAAAATACCTTCTGGAGTTCAATTAGACCAATTGATACATTTTTAACCTATTTATAAAATTTAAGCTCCTCCATTAAAAGTCTTGCTTTACTCTGCACAATTCAAAAGCAGCTCTTGTATTCCCTGCCGGATAACCCGATATTAGCTTTATCTATAGAATTTTGAACTGCAAATGCCCGAATTACCCGAAGTCGAAACGACTAAAACAAGTTTACTTCCCTTGTTAGAGCAAACTGTCCTGAATGTTGAAGTACGTCAATCCAGTTTGCGCTGGCCTATTCCAGATAATATTCAAAAACTTAAAGGTCAAAAATTACTGCAGTTGACCCGTCGTTCCAAATATATTCTGGCTGAATTTGAACAAGACAGTATGCTTTGGCATTTGGGTATGTCGGGTAGTTTTCGCTTGTGTGAGAAAAACACTGAACTGCGCAAACACGATCACTTGATTATTCAATTTGAAGATATCGAACTGCGTTATCATGACCCGCGCCGTTTCGGCTGCATTTTATGGCTTGATCAAAACTCTCAAACAAAATTAATTGATACTTTAGGTCCTGAACCCTTAAGTGACGCATTTAATGCTGAATATCTGTTTGAAAAATTTAAAAAGAAAAATGTCGCTGCCAAAGTAGCCATTATGGATAACCATATTGTCGTGGGTGTAGGTAATATTTATGCCACCGAAAGCCTGTTCAATTTAGGCATTCACCCTGCCCAGCCCGCTTCAAGTTTAACTCGCACGCAAATTGAAAAACTGGTCATCGAAATTAAGCGCATTTTAAAACAGGCGATTGATTTAGGCGGATCGACCTTACGTGACTATACTAATGCCATGGGCGAAAATGGTTATTTCCAGCAAACCCTGTTGGCTTATGGTCGTGCTGGCGAGATGTGCGTCAATTGTGAAACCACTTTGGAAAATTTAAAGCTCGGACAACGTGCATCGGTATTTTGTCCCGAGTGTCAGCCTTTGAAAAAAGTTAAAATAGCAAGCAAGACTCCATCCAAAGGAAATAAAGCATGAAATCTGCCATCGTCCGTCATATTTTAGTCAAAGATAAAGAACTGGCCGAACAGTTGAAAAAGAAAATTAAAGCCGGTGCAGATTTTGCCAAAATTGCCAAACAGCATTCTACCTGTCCATCGGGTAAAAAAGGCGGTGAACTGGGTGATATTAAAAAAGGTCAGCTAGTCGGTCCGATTGATAAAGCTGTGTTTACTTTGCCTGAACGTGAACTGCATGGCCCGATTAAAAGTCAGTTTGGCTGGCATTTACTGGAAATTAAATTTCGGATGTAATCCCCCTAAATCCCCCTTTTCCAAAGGGGGACTGCCCCCTCCCTTTATTAACGGGAGGTTGGGAGGGATTCTATAAAAAGGTATCTCAAGATGCCTTTTTTATAAATAAAATTAAAGTTGTGGGCGTTTTTTCAATTCATCACGAATTTCACGTAACAATTCGATATCAGCCGGTGTAGTTGGAGTTTCCTCAACTGGTCCTTCTTGTTTACGTAACCGGTTCATGAGTTTAACCAGCAAGAATACGACCCAGGCCAAGATTAAGAAGTTAATTAAAATCGTCAAAAAATTCCCGTAAGTCAGTACGTTTACGCCGGCCTTCGTTAAAGCATCGAGTGATTGTAAATTATCCGGGTTCTTTCCTAATACAAAGAATTTCTGGGTGAAATCTACGCCACCGCCTGTGATTACGGTAATTAAAGGCATAATAATGTCTTTAACCAATGAGTCGATGATTTTACTAAAAGCACCACCAATAATGACACCAATCGCTAAATCCATCATATTGCCTTTAATGGCAAACTCTTTAAATTCTTGAATAATACTCATGACTTTCTCCAGTTTATCTTTAAAGCATTCTTTATTAATATATTTTGAGAACCGTATGATGCACTAATGCATTTATAACAGGTCATAATTACCTGTAATTTACGTGGAATTTAACCTCTTGAACATATTGCTTATCTAATTATAAACAAAAAAAAATGCTACCACTGACGTGATAGCATTTTGCAATTCTTAATTTAATTAAATCAACAGATTAAGAACGGTTACGTTTACGTTCGTTTTCAGTCAACCAACGCTTACGGATACGGATTGACTTAGGTGTTACTTCAACTAATTCATCGTCTTCAATGAATTCAAGTGCTTGCTCTAGCGTGTATTCAATTGCAGGAACAAGTGTTAACGCATCATCCGTACCAGAAGCACGTACGTTAGTTAACTGTTTTGCTTTAGTTGGGTTAACAACCATATCGTCTGAACGAGAGTTAATACCTACGATCATACCTTCGTAAACTTCTAACTGAGGTTTAGCGAATAGACGACCACGGTCTTGCAAGCTGAACAATGCATAGCCCAAGCAAGTACCTTGAACCATAGAGATCAATACACCGTTTTGACGTTT
>NZ_DJDC01000044.1:6651-10964 GCF_002430855.1 Acinetobacter sp. UBA5934
ACCGTAGTGCGAGAAGCTTGATGTCATGATCCCTGTACCAGAAGTCATGGTCAAGAACTCAGAACGGAAACCAATCAAACCACGTGAAGGAACAGTTGCTTCAATACGGATACGGCCTTTACCGTCAACTTCCATATTGGTCATTTCACCTTTACGGTGACCCATTTGTTCCATTACAGAACCTTGGTGTTGTTCTTCAACGTCGAAAGTTACGTTTTCATACGGTTCTTGCATTTGACCGTCAACTTCTTTCAAGATTACTTGTGGACGAGACACGCCCATTTCGAAACCTTCACGACGCATGTTTTCGATCAATACTGAAAGGTGAAGTTCACCACGACCCGATACTTTGAAACGGTCTGGAGAATCAGTATCTTCAACACGAAGTGCTACGTTATGGATCAATTCACGGTCTAGACGTTCACGGATATTACGTGAAGTCACAAATTTACCTTCTTTACCAGCAAACGGTGAGTTGTTTACCTGGAATGTCATCGATACTGTAGGTTCGTCTACAGACAATGGCGGTAAAGCTTCAACATTTTTAGGATCACAGATTGTGTCAGAGATATGAAGTTCATCAATACCTGTTACACAAACGATGTCACCTGCATTCGCTTCTTCAACATCAACACGATCAAGACCATGGTAACCCATGATTTTTAAGATACGACCGTTACGTGTTTTACCGTCTTTGTCGATCACAGTAACAGGCGTGTTTAATTTCACAGAACCACGTTGAATACGACCTACACCGATAACACCTACGAAGCTGTTATAGTCAAGTGAAGAGATCTGCATTTGGAATGGGCCATCAACGTCAACTGCTGGTGGTTCAACGATGTCTACGATTGTTTGGAACAATGGAGTCATGTCATCAGCAAGTTCTTCTGGAGAAGGACCAGCAACACCACGTAGACCAGATGCATATACCACTGGGAAGTCTAACTGTTCGTCAGTACCGCCTAGGTTATCGAACAAATCGAATACTTGGTCAATGACCCAGTCTGGACGCGCGCTTGGCTTGTCAACTTTATTGATAATTACGATTGGTTTCAAACCACGTGCGAACGCTTTTTGCGTTACGAAACGAGTTTGTGGCATCGGGCCTTCTTGTGAATCTACAAGAAGAAGTACGCAGTCAACCATAGAAAGTACACGTTCAACTTCACCACCGAAGTCAGCGTGTCCCGGGGTATCCACGATGTTGATACGGTATTCAGTGTTTGTACGTGCATCAGTCCATTTAATTGCAGTGTTTTTTGCAAGAATGGTAATACCGCGTTCAGACTCGATAGCGCCCGAATCCATGACACGCTCGATCTCACCCGCGCGATCACCGAGAGCACCTGATTGTTGCAAAAGTTTGTCTACAAGAGTGGTTTTACCATGATCGACGTGCGCAATAATGGCGATGTTACGGAGAGTTTTAATATCTGACATGTAAATTCGATACGTATTAAATTTGAGGGCAAATTATACAGAAAAAACTAAACTTTTAGTAGTGACTGTTTATTGATGGTTACAAGTTTTTTTGACTAATACCGTGGTTTTTGGTTTGTAAACTCCTGTAACTCGATTAGAATAACGGCAAATTGCTGCTGTACCATCCTTACATGTCTGATTTAAAAAACTCTCCCGAGCCACAGGATCGTCTTGATTTGGTCTACGGATTAAACGATCAACCCAAACCATTCATCGCTTTTTTAGCTGCTTTGCAACATCTACTTGCGATTATTGTCCCGATTGTCACCCCCGGATTGCTCATCTGCTTAGCGCTTGGTGTTTCAAAAGAAGACACCAACATGATTCTTTCCATGTCCCTGGTGATCTCGGGTATTGCAACCTTCCTGCAATGTAAAAAAGTCGGTCCTTTTGGTGCAGGCCTTTTAATTGTTCAAGGCACCAGTTTTAACTTTATTGGTCCTATTATCGGGATTGGTTCAGCAATGGTTGCCGCAGGTACGCCAGTTGAAGCAGTAATGGCGTCTATTTTTGGGGTGGTGATTGCAGGTTCATTTATTGAAATGGGTGTGTCACGCATTTTACCGTGGGTCAAAAAACTGATTACCCCACTGGTCACAGGTATTGTGGTACTGCTGATTGGTTTGACCTTAATTAAAGAAGGTTTAATCAGTATGGGTGGCGGTTATCAGGCCATGGGTGATAAAACCTTTGCCAATGCAGACAACCTGATCATGTCATGTACGGTACTGGCGATTATTATTGTCTTGAACCGTATCCGTATTACCTGGATTAAAAGTTCAGCCATTCTGATTGCTTTGATTATTGGTTATGCGCTTGCCGGCTTTATGGGTCATCTGGATTTTTCAGGCTTGAAAGATGCACCGATAGTTCAGATTCCAACCCCAATGCATTTTGGTTTAAGCTTCTCTTGGAGCCTGTTTATTCCAATGGCATTTATCTATCTGGTCACGTCACTAGAAGCGATTGGTGACATTACTGCAACGTCAAAAATTTCCAATCAGCCAGTTGACGGTCCAGTATGGATGGAACGTATTAAAGGTGGGGTACTGGTTAATGGTGCCAACTCTTTACTCGCAGGTTTATTCAATACTTTCCCAAGTTCTGTATTCGCACAAAATAATGGTGTGATTCAGCTTACTGGGGTGGCGAGCCGCTACGTGGGTATCTGGATTGCTGCACTTCTAGTCATTTTAGGGCTACTTCCAGCAGTTGCAGGCGTGATTCAAGCTGTTCCGCAGGCTGTATTGGGTGGTGCGGTCATGGTTATGTTTGGTGCAGTAGCTGCCTCTGGTATTAATATCCTTTCAGGCACTCATCTTGATCGCCGTGCCTTACTGATTATTGCCATTTCTTTGGCACTCGGTTTGGGTGTTGCACAAGTGCCACAAATTTTGGAACATCTTCCTGAATTATTTCGTAACATCTTTAGTTCTGGTGTTGCGACTGGCGGTATTGCAGCATTGCTTTTAAATATTATTCTTCCTGAATCGAAGAAATAATTTCATTTCAGCATCAACTCTGCCCAGCATTGTCTGGGCAGAGTTTTTCAATGGCGAGATAAAAAATGGATCCAAGAAGTGAAGTTGTCATTCGGCAGCATGAATATCTTTCTGGACGTGTGCTTCTGGTAAATGCACCTACGGATGATTTACTTTCCAATCTAGAGAAAGACATCAGCCCATGTTTATGGACATGGAATTATAATGAATTTCAATATTTTCAGTCGCAGCAGGCCAATGTTCATTTTGGTGTAGATCTTCCTGAAGGCAGTTTTGACCAGGCCATTATTTTTGTGCCCAAGTCTAAGGAACTCTTAAATTATCTGCTGCACAATGTAGTCAGCCGTTTAGGTTTGGGAGCATCAATTTTCCTGGTCGGTGAAAAGAAAGGCGGTGTCGAACGCGCTTCGAAACAGTTACAGCCTTATGGTAAAATTCTTAAACTGGATAGCGCACGCCATTGCCAAATGTGGCAAGTCACCGTTGAATCCACCGTGAAAGAAAAAGCTCTGGCAGATTGGGCACAACAATATACCGTTGCAACGCCTAAAGGGGATTTAAGCATTTGTGCTTTACCTGGTGTATTTAGCCAAAATCGTTTAGATGTCGGTACAGCGGTATTTTTACCATTTTTATCTCAAGTCACTTCAGGTAAAATTGCCGACTTTGGTTGTGGTGCCGGAGTGATCAGTGCTTATCTGGCGAAACTGAATCCAAAAAACCGTATTTTTGCGATGGATGTCGATGCTTTTGCCTTAGCTTCTACCCGCATGACTTTTGAAAAAAACAGCCTATCACCAGAACAGCTGGAAATTACAGCGGTGACAGGCATTGAAGATGCGCCGCTTTTCTTGCATGCCATTGTCAGCAATCCCCCTTTTCATCAAGGCATTCAGACCAATTACGATGCCAGTGAAAACTTGTGTAAGACGTCACGCCGGCATTTAAAATCGGGTGGTGAATTATGGATTGTGGCAAACCGTTTTTTAAATTATCCATTACTCATTGAACAAAGCTTTGGCCAGTGTACAACCAAAGCAGATCAACAAGGCTTTAAAGTGCTGTTCGCTAGCACTGAAAAGAAATCTTAAGGAACAACGGATGAGCGAAACTCAATCTGCACATTTAAAGCGTAAGCTGGGTGCACGTCATTTGAATATGATCGCCATTGGTGGTTCCATTGGTACAGGTCTCTTCCTTGCTTCTGGTTCAACCATTGCAAATGCAGGTCCAGGTGGGGCGTTACTCGCCTATTCCCTCATTGGTATTATGATTTATTTCTTAATGACCAGCTTGGGCGAACTTGCAACTCATACACCGACATCT
>NZ_DJDC01000041.1:0-16603 GCF_002430855.1 Acinetobacter sp. UBA5934
TAAGTCGAGTAATACTCGACCTGAGCGGCATTGTCACGCAAGAAACCCCGAAGGTTGTATCTGAATTACAGTGATGCTTTGAGTATTTAACTTGCATTGATTTTACCCAAATGATCAATCTCGATTTCTTCACCAATCGGGCGCTGCTCGAAATAAAATTGAATACGTACAGGTTTGGCTTCACCATTACCCAGCCATACCAATTTAGGGGCATTCGAATTCAGCAAATCGTCATTATTGGCATTTTCCTGGCGATGATCGAGCGCAGTAATACTGAATGAAACCTGCTCAGGTAAAGCACGCTCAGAAAATTCTGAATATTCCTGCCATTTTTTATTTTCAGTGAGAGTGGAATTTTGTTTATTTTGCAGGGATGGCACCAAAAATTCCATCACCCCATAATGAAACGGTGATACATCCGTGGCAGCTTGTACATTCAGGGCAAAAATCCGTGCCTGGTCATTGGCTTCACGGTTAATCCTATGTAAATCCATAATAAACACTTCCCGTGCCTGCATGGCTTTACGCTGGTCTACCCCGTTAATATTGGTCAGGATTAAAGATGCCATGATTGCCATAATCACGATGACCACCATCAACTCGATCAAGGTAAAACCACGAATTGAAAATGATCGGATTGGCTTCATGGCATACCTTTAAGCAAACTGTTCCGCAGAACCGACCTGTTTGGGCATTGCCAAGGCCTGATCAATATAAGCCACGCGTAATGTGTCACGTGAACCCAAATAGCGCTGGTAAAAACTGGAATTCAGAATAGCTGCCGCACCATGCGTCAAGGCCCAGATCGATGCCAGATAATCACGTGTCGACATGCTGCTTTGAATACTTTCCAGATAGCTTTCAGTCATACGGATAATAATGCGCAAACGCTGTTTTCTGACCTGATACAGTTCACTAAATAAAAGATTGATCCCTATACCGGTGGTAGAAAGACGTTCTTCAATTTGGTGGAACAGTACTGTGCGCTCAGGATGATGTAGATGGTGCAGCATAAAGAATGCCAGATGCTCCGGGAAGGCTTTCTGGGCATCTTTGATCATCTCGAGTAACATGTTCTCATTACGAATAATGAGCAACATGTAAAGCTCATCCTTACTTTGGAAATGTTTATATAGAGTTCCCTTCGCCAGATCGAGTTCTGCTGCCAACGCATCTAGCGTCATCCCTGATTCGCCATTTTCTAACAGCAGCTGCTCTGCAACCTGAAAAATTAACGCTTCTCTTGCTCGAAACTGAGCCTGACGGTCCATCTTCACTCTGTAATTCTCTTCTGCGCTTATATCAATTTAAATTATTTACTTTAAATTGAGGAGGTTTTCAAAGTTCTGCATTGTAATGAAAGCGATTTCCTCAACGGACTTATCATATACATCACTTAAGGCTTTGGCTACATAGGGAACGTATTTTGGTTCATTAGACTTTCCTCTATACGGAACTGGAGCCAGATAAGGACTGTCGGTTTCAATCAACACCCGGTCCAGTGGTACCTGTTTTACCACATCACGTAAATCCTGAGCATTTTTAAACGAAACGATTCCGGAAAATGACACATAATAACCACAATCCAGTACAGCTTTAGCAGTTTCCCAATCTTCAGTAAAACAGTGTAAAATACCATGCGTCGATTTTTCAGCCCGAATGATATCTACCGTATCCTGCTTGGCAGCGCGGGTATGTACCACCACCGGTTTTTTTACAGCCTGAGAGGCATGGATATGCCGTGCAAAACATTGTTTCTGCTCAGCAATGAAATCGGTACTGTGAAAATAATCTAGACCGGTTTCTCCAATTGCCCACACTTTTTCAGGCTGCGCCAGCTCAATTAAATAATCCGTAGTGGCACGTGCCATGGTCGCCGGATCTTCACAGGGATGGACACCGACGCTGTATCCGACATCAGCATGACGTGCTGCAATTTTCGCAAGTTCGATATGATCGTCCAGATCAACCGAGATGGTCATGAATTTGGATACCCCAGCTTCACGCGCCTGAGCTAATGCCAGATCCAGATTACCATCGTAAGGGGTTAAATCCAGCATGGTTAAATGGCAGTGAGTATCTACAAACACAATGAGTTCCTACCGAAGGTAAATTAACTACATAGTGTAACTTTTACGTCCATCAGATTTAAGACCCGCAACCAGACGATCTGCTTCATTTTTGAAGAAAACGCCTTTTTCACCGGTGAGCTGAATCCCAAAACCTTGTGGCTTGATGCCATTCTGCTTTTGAGATATCCAGATTACTTTTCCGGTTAATGGAATTTTCTGCGTCTGTTCAGGTAAAGTCGTCAGAACAAAAACTTCTTCACCTAATTTTACTGACTGCTTGGAAGGAATAAAAAGTCCACCACCTACAACATATGGCATATAACTGGCAAATAACGTTTCAATATCCGGAATATTGGCCTGAATAATACCGCCCATACGTGGTTGCATTTTTATTCCCCCTTAAAAATTTTTAAACGTTCATTAGTTTTATACACAATTGATCAAGCACCAAATTGCTTTGTACGTTTTGCTCAATATATTGTTTAGTTTGCTGCAAATCAGAATAAACCGTAAATAGAAATTCTAAAGTATATTGTTCTGATAATCCGCTCAAGTCCAAATCCGAGTTTTTAACTTGCTGATTGAGCTTGACACAAATTAAATCTGACAACAAGTATTCAAACATTTGCGAAAAATCGCTAAAACTCAGGGCCTTGTTCCACTTCGTTGCAATGGTCATGGGCATATTTTTTTGCGTGACCAGTTTTTGCCAGTCCGTTAAAAATTCTTGCCGTTTACTCAACCATTCAGCTTCCGCCAATTGCATGGCTTGTAAAGGCATCTGGTTAGACAGGCTCATTAATAACTGTTTTTGTGTTTGATCCAGGTCAGGTAACTGTTGAGATAAGTACTCACCTGCTTGAGCTTCAGATATCCGATCCAAAGCAAAATGTTGCAAACGACTGCGAATAGTCGCAGGAAGTTTTAGATAATGATCGGCCAATAAAATAATCACCACACGATCACCGGGTTCTTCGAGGGTTTTCAGTAATGCATTGGCTGAAGCAATATTTAAGGCTTCAGCCGGCTCAATCACGATGACACGCCAGCCATCTACCGTTTGCTGAACAAAAGGCAATAAATCACGAATTTTTTCAACCTTGATTTTGGCATTTTGCTTTTTGTTGTCTTCATCCGTGCTGATATAGACATAATTGGGATGGGTATCAGACTTTAACCACAAACAACTGCCGCATTCACCACAGGGTGCATTTTTTTCATGACGATTGTTGCATAACACCCAGGCCAAAAAATATTGTGCAAAAGCTTCCTTACCACAGCCTTTTTTACCATAAAAAAGCAGGCCATGACCGAGTTTGGGAAAGCGGCCGGTCAAGGTATCCCAAACCGTTTGCTGCCATGGGTAAACTTGTGCAACAACATTATTTTGCATTGGAGAATTCACCTTATTCGAAGCAAGAAACGTCCATTTGATTCAGACGATCCAGATCTGCCTGCGTATCTACACCCGGCGGCAAGTTCGCTTCTGCAATAGCAATTGCAATACGATGACCATTTTCCAGCACCCGTAATTGCTCCAAACTTTCTAGTTTTTCCAATACGCCCATATCCCAAGATACATATTCTTGCAGCAAATTCACACGGTAAGCGTACAAACCTAAATGGCGATATGCCTGCTCATGCAATTGCTGAACCGCTTGCTTGGCACCATCACGGTCATAAGGAATGGTGGCACGGCTAAAGTACAGCGCCTGGTTATATTTGGACATCACCACTTTTACAATACTGTCGCGCTGAAACTCTTCCAGACTATGAATCGGCTCACATAAGGTCGACATGGAGGATCGTGGATGGGATTCCAGTAATTGCGCCACCTGCTGCACCAATTGAGCTGGAAGCAAGGGTTCATCCCCTTGTACATTGACGATAATGTCTTCACTCGCCCAACCTTTAATGCGGGCAACTTCACTTAAACGGTCTGTGCCAGAAGGATGATCTGCACTTGTAATGACAACATCCACACCTTCTGCACGGCAAACTTCTGCAATACGCTCATCATCGGTTGCAACACATAGATCATCAAACCCAGCCACTTTTTTTGCCTGATCTACTACACGCAAAATCATCGGACGGCCATGAATTTCCAATAGCGGTTTGCCCGGCAAACGTGAACTGGCAAAACGTGCTGGAATAACAATATGTTTCATAAACAATGAACCTTAAGAAATTTGAATACAAAGTTGCTGTAACTGTTGATGCAAAACATCATAGCATTGTGGTGAAAGTACCGCTTCAACAGGAACCACCCAGATTTCCCGTTTAAAATCTGCATTTTGCTTTAATAAGGGCAGCAATTTTACCGCATCTTTTTCTGTGGTAATGATGGGATTATTATCTTCAAACTGTAGATCCGTAATTTCATAATCATAATGATCAGGAAATTCATGGCACTGAAATTGATGAATACCCATAGAGTCTAAAGTGCTATAAAAACGCTGTGGAAAACCAATACCGACCACGGCATAAAAATTATCCGTCGGATTAAAAGATCTTTCATCCATTGCATTGAGCAAATAAGGCGCAGCAACTTCTAAATGCATATGCAGTGCAGAGTTTGGCTGACTGGCATGCTCAATGACAGTAGCTGTGGTTAAGCGGCTCGGCGGTTCGCGTAAATATCCTTCAGGCAATAACTTTTGATTACCTAAACCACGATTCTGATCCAGCACAATCCACTCAATCTGGCGTTCTAAGGCCCAGTGCTGCAAACCATCATCACTGATAATTAAATCTAGCTCATGCTTAGACAACAAATATTCAATACTACGCTGACGGTTGGAACCCACCACCATGGGCACACCCGTAGACTGAACAATCAGGCAGGGTTCATCCCCCACAGTCTCCGGCATCGACTCCAAATCAACATAAGCAGGAAAAGGTCCTTTCCCCCCATAGCCGCGACTAATCACGCCGACACGAACATTTTGACTTTGTAGATAATTGACCAACTGAATCAGCAGCGGTGTTTTACCACTGCCACCGACCGTAATATTACCAATCACCATCACCGGAACTGGAGATTGATAACTGGTTTTTAGGCCCAATTGGTAGAGTTTTTTATTCAGTAAAAAACCACCACGATAAATCCATGACAAAGGTCTAAGCACAATCAACCACTTGGCCTGTTTATTCCAAGCATCCTGAATCAATTGTGCGAATGACATAGATCAATGTTCCTCGAAATTACGCTGATGTAATTGATAGTAAGCACCATGTTTGGCAATCAACTCTGCATGCGTACCTTGCTCGACAATACTACCGTGATCCATCACCACAATACGATCCGCATTTTCAATGGTAGATAAACGATGCGCAATGACAATGGTGGTTCGGTCTTGCATAGCTGCATCAAATGCTTTCTGGATAAAATATTCTGATTCATTATCCAGCGCACTGGTCGCTTCGTCCAGAATCAGGATCGGTGCATTTTTCAAAATGGCACGTGCAATGGCAATACGCTGGCGCTGTCCGCCCGAAAGATTTAACCCTTGTGCACCTAATGGAGTATCGTAACCTTGTGGCAAAGCCATAATAAAATCATGTGCATAAGCTGCTTTCGCTGCTGCAATGATGTCTGCATCAGTCGCACTTTCAAGCTGCCCATAGGCGATATTTTCGCGCACAGTACGATTAAATAGCACCACTTGCTGATTCACCATGGCAATCTGAGTTCGCAAAGTATTCATATCCAGATCTCGAATATTGTGCTGATCCAAATACATATGACCTGAACTCGCTTCCTGAAAACGCACCAACAGATTCACTAAAGATGTTTTGCCTGCCCCGGAACGACCCACCAATGCAATTGTTTCGCCAGCCTTGACATTCAAGTTAAAATCATGAATTGCTTGATGACCATCGGAATAAATTAGATTCACATCTTGGAATTGAATATTACCTTTAAGTACTGGAGTTAAAGTTCCTGTATTTTGCTCTTCAGGTAAATCGAGCAATTCAAAAACTGAATGTGCTGCCGCCATACCACGTTGCAATTTTTCATTGATATCGGTTAATGCCTTAATCGGCTTACTTAACATACCCGCGGCTGTAATGTATGCAACAAACTCACCTGCACTGGTATCACGTAAAATTTCTGGTCGTAACGCAATCCAGATAATGATACCCATTGCAATCGACATAATGAATTGTACAACAGGGCTATTCAGTTGCTGCACCACCACCATTTTCAAACCACGTTTTAAGTTTTCAAGCGAGTGATCTTTGAAACGGGTTTGCTCATACTCTTGCCCACCAAAACCCTTGACCACTAAATTGCCATTTACCGTTTCTTGCACCACATGATTAACATCTCCCATGGTATCCTGAACTTGCAAAGATAATTTACGCATACGTTTTGATGCTTGACGAACCAGAAAGCCCATCAGCGGAGCAAAAATCAGAATAATCAGAGTCAGTCGCCAATTGCTATATAACAAGTAGCCGAACAATCCAAGGGTAATCAAACCTTGTTGCACAATAGTTTTCAGTGATTCTGATGAAGCTGCTGTTAATTGCTCCACGTTATACATGATTTTGGCAGTGATATGACCACTGGTATTGTCCAGATAATATTGCGATGGAAGCTTAAGCAGTTTCGCAAAAACTTCCTGACGAATATTAAAGACCAGATTACGGGAAATGACTGCCGTATAATATCCGCCGATAAAAGAACCCAATCCACGGAAAAACATCAGTAAAATAACCAGAATAGGAAATATAGAAGTAAAGCCCTGATCTCTATGCTGGATGGCAGTGATGATTTTTTCTAATAATTTTGCAATAGATACTTCCGTTGCCGCACTGATTGCAAAACCAATAAAAACCAATATCGCTACACCCCAAAAAGGTTTCAGATACCCTAAAAGACGCAGGTAGACTTTAAAATCTTGCTTCACTCATAACCTCTAGACGGAACTTTGGTACTAATATTAACGTTAACAAAACCTAACTGCCCTGCTACATCCATCACGCGAATCACATCCTGATGTGTTGCTTTAGCATCAGCAGCAATAACAAACATTAAATCACGTCGATCACTGGAAATCTGTTTAATTGCGGTACTTAAATCTACAAGATCCTTGCTCGCAATCGATTGCCCATTAATAGAGTAATGCCCAGATGAATCAACCACTACTTCAATTTTACGATCATATTGTTTAGGTGGTACGCCTTGTGCATCCGGCAAGGTTAAATTCATGCGACTAAACTGGTTGAATGTGGTGGATAACAGTAAAAAAACCAGGATAAACAGCAAACAGTCAATCATGGGTGTTAAATTAATATGGATATCTTCAACTTGTGTGCGTTTGAATTTCATTTTCCACCACCTTAACCTGCTTTTCTAACTTCTTGTTCTTCGGCAGTAGAATTTTGATAGAAAAGTGCCGCATGGAATAAGGTTGATTGCTGTTCAAGCTCTGCAATATACTCTTGCACCAAACGCTGAAAATAGCGATAGGCAAACAGGGCCGGAATAGCAATAAACATCCCTGCTGCTGTGGTGATCAACGCTTTTGAAATACCGGGAATCATTAAGGTAGGATTGCTATTAGTACCTAAATCAATTACCAAGAAAGATTCAATAATCCCCAGAACCGTACCCAACAAACCCAAAAGTGGCGCGACTGCACTTAAGGTTCCCAAGAAGTTGATATTTTTTTCCAGATAGCCAATTTCTTGTGATGCAGTCGTTTCCATTTGCGCACGGGCAAATTGTTCATTTTGATTTTTACTTTGGTAACCCGCCATAAAAATGCGCCCCAAAGTACTGCTTTGCAACGCTTGATCCTGCTGTAACTGCTGGATCACCACATCGGTATTTTGCGCTGGATTTAGCAGCAATGTCTTAGGCAAAATCATTGTTCTTTTTAACCGAATAAAGCGTTCAATCGTTATTGCTACGGTAAAAATTGAACACAGCACCAGGGGCAGCATAAGCCACCCACCCGCTTTGACTAATTCCCACATCTGTTTTTCCCCAATAAAAACAAAAAATTATTCTGCGAAACAAATATTTAATATACCGTCTAATTCGTCAAGGGAATGATATTGAATGACGAGTTTTCCCTTGCCTTGTTTATTATGATCAATTTTTACATCTGCACTAAAACGCTCTGCCAAACGCTGCGTCAATTGCTGAATATCTGGCGCAACTTCAGCTTTTGGTTTTTCTTGTTTTGGCGTATTTAAATCGCGCACCAGCTGTTCGGTTTGGCGTACAGATAAACTTTTTTCAATCACATGCTCTGCAACTTTAAGCTGGTCTTTGGCTTTTAAGGTCAGAATGGCACGTGCATGTCCCATATCCAGCAAACCTTGCTGCATGAAGTCTTTTACCGATTCAGCCAGCGTCAACAAACGCAATAAATTGCTGACCGTGGTACGCGCCTTACCCACGGTATCGGCAACTTCCTGATGACTTAAACCGAATTCCTCATGAAAACGCTGTAATGCCATGGCCTGATCAATCGGGTTTAAATCCTGACGCTGTATATTTTCAATCAAAGCCAGCGCAATCGCCACCTGATCATTCAAATCACGAACAATTGCAGGAACTTCAGTTAAACCCGCCAGTTGGGCTGCACGCCAGCGACGCTCACCGGCAATAATTTCATAGGGAAATTTTTCATCATCGATCGGACGAATCACAATCGGCTGCATCACCCCATGCTTTTCAATCGACGCGGCAAGTTCTTGAAGATCGTGTTCATGAATAAAACGGCGCGGTTGATATTCACCGCGTTTTAATAAATGAACATCAATCTGTTTGAGCTGACCATGATCTAAAGCTTGAGCTTCCATTTGTAATTTTTCTTTCTGGATCGACCCAAGCAAGGCATCCAGACCACGACCTTTAGCTAGTCCGCGTTTTTTTGTGGTCATGCGTTACTTCCTTTTTTCACTTTGCTTTTCTTTAACATTTCAGCCGCCAGATTCAGGTAAGCAACTGCGCCCTTCGAGCTTTTCTCAAAATAGATAATCGGCAAACCATGTGCAGGTGCTTCAGCCAAACGTACATTACGCGGAATCACCGTAGCATAGAGTTTTTTACCAAAATACTGTTCTAGCTCTTCCGACACATCACGGGTTAAAGCATTACGCGCATCGTACATGGTGCGCAGCACACCCACGATTTGCAGATCCGGGTTCAGCGCCTGCTGAATACGGTCAATCGTTTGGGTTAGATCAGCCAGACCTTCCAGCGCATAGTATTCACATTGCATCGGAATCAAAACGCCTTGCACGGCCGCCAGAGCATTCACCGTAATCAGACTCAAGCTGGGCGCACAGTCCACAATAATATAATCAAAAGAAGATTCTATTTCTTGCAATGCTTCACGTAAAATATATTCGCGACCATCCTGTTCGGCAATCGCAAGTTCCACACCGGCCAAATCGCGGTTCGCCCCGAGAACCTTATAACCCACTTCTGCTTTGCTAATTGCAGTTTCAATCGGCACTTCACCCAATAACACATCAGTGACCGAATACAGAAGATCATTTTTCTGGATACCAGACCCCATCGTGGCGTTGCCTTGTGAATCCATATCCACAAGTAAAACGCGCTTTTTCAAAACAGCTAACGATGCTGCCAAATTTACTGCGGTTGTGGTTTTACCTACGCCACCTTTTTGGTTCGCAATCGCAATAATTTGTGCCATGGTGACCCCAATCCTTCAAAAATTTAAATATGTTTCAATAAAAGCAAGTGACGTTGTTCGTCTAAACGCGGAACTTTAAGTTCAATAATCTCACAACTGAATTCATTTTTTAAAGTCTCAATTTCATCCGCTGGAATTAATCCTTTCATTGAAGCAATAATACTGTGCTCATGCATAAAAGGTTTAGAAGCGGCAACAAAATCGGTTAAAGAGGCAAATGCACGACTGGTAATGACATCGAACTGACCCAATTCCTGAATGCTTTCTTCATTTTCAACACGCGTTTGAACAGCAATCGCATTTGGTAATTTTAGATCGGCAATAAACTGTTTCAGGAAGCGAATCTTTTTGCCATTGGAATCCAGCAATACACACTGACGCTCAGGCTGACATAATGCAATGATCATGCCCGGCATACCTCCGCCTGTCCCGATGTCCAGCAAACGGCCTTGAGGTAAATCTTTCAAAATACTCAAGCTATCCAGCAAATGCTTCACCAGCATTTCTTTTGGATCACGAATGGCGGTCAAGTTATATGCTTTATTCCACAGCACCAAAGCATCCTGGTATTGGAGTAATAAATTTAAAGCTTCATCGCTTAGCTCCAAACCCAAAGCTTGACTACCCTGCTTAAGTTCTTTGAAAAACTGGTGCATATTCAAAAACGTCTCGAAAAGTTAATGGAAGTATACCGATTTATACAATAAGTCACAGTAGCTTGTGCTTAGTGAATATTCACTTAGTTATACAAGCCCTGCTTAATTTGTTGATCCAGTACATTTAATCGCTCAGGAGTGCCAACATCCACCCAAACACCCTGCATTTTAGAAGCAGAAATTTGCTGCTCAAGCATCGCTTGTTTTAACAACGGTGCAAGTGGTCGTTTGCCGTTTTCCAAGCCTTTAAATATTTTAGGATGAATCACTGCAACTCCACTATAAGTCAGGGCTTCACCCGGATGCGCTTGATCAAAGGTATATGCTCGACCATTCGCCAGAATAAAGTCACCCTCCGGATGCTGCGCTGGGTTATCCACCAGAACCAGATGAGCAAGTTCATCCTGTAATTTCACCTTTAATAAAGGGGCAAAATCCATGGTGGTCCAGACATCACCATTCACCAGAATAAATGGCTGCTCCCCTAAAAGCGGTAAGGCATTAATAATACCACCTGCAGTTTCCAACCCTTCACCTTCATGTGACCACAAGATTTTGACGCCAAACGCTGAACCATCACCCAAAGCCTGGGCCAGCTTTTCACCTAACCAGGCCGTATTGATCACAATCTCAGTAACACCAATCTTTTGCAATTTTTCAATATGCCAGACAATCAGTGGTTTTCCACCCACTTCCAGCAAGGGTTTTGGCGTATGCAGAGTCAGTGGACGCATGCGGTTACCGAGTCCCGCAGCAAGAATCATGGCTTTCATTTATGCAGCAACCTCATAACGTCCGTATTTGGCTTCAAATTTCGGCATGACTTTAGCCTGAATAAACTGCATAAACGGTTGTAGTTCTGCATAAGGCTTGCTTTCTTCTAGTAAATACCACATCACACGTGGTAAATCCTTGAGATAACCTGATTTGCCATCACGCTCAAACAGACGCACAAAAATGCCCAAAATTTTAATATGACGCTGAATCGCCATCATGTCGGCATCTTTTTTAAACTGTTCAAAATCGCGATCCTGCTTTGCAGATTCAGGCAACAGGTCATAGAAGGTTTTAAACCATGTATAAACGCGATCTGCATTCCACTGCACATAGGCATCACGGGTAATTGAAATCAGGTCATAGGTATCGGCGCCAATCACAGCATCCTGAAAATCAATCACGCCCAGATCAGTTTCACCTTCAATTTTCATCAGGTTACGACTATGAAAATCACGATGCACAATGACTTGCGGCTGTGCCAGTGCAGCGTTGGCTAAAATGGCAAAACTGCGCTTGATTAAGGCACTTTCCTCTGCTGTCGGTTGAATGTGCAGCGAAGGCAGCATCCAGCCAGTCAGCAGCTCCATTTCAGAAATCAGCTTTTCATAGGAATAATTCGGAAAATGATTTGTTCCATCAATCGCTTGTAATTGAATCAGCTGTTTGAAACTTTGCTCATAATAACTGTCTACCGTTTGCTCATTTAGCAATGTCGAGAGTAGAACATCGCCAAAATCTTCCAACAACAGGAAGCCGAGTTCCAGGTCTTTGGCAACAATATGCGGTACCCGCACACCATTCTTATCAAAAAATTCATCGATCGTCACAAAAGGCCCACAATCTTCTTTTTCTGGTGGTGCATCCATAAGCATAAATGTTTTATTATTCAATTTGATTCGTGCATAACGACGGAAGCTTGCATCGCCTGCCAAAAAATGAGTCTCAAATTGATCTGAACCAAGTACAGATGTAATCCATGTTTGTATCAATTGTTCACGTTGTGTATTCATTTGCGATAAATTCTAATACAGGCTGAGTTTTTAAAGTGCTAAGTGTAGCCACTTATCAACTTTTTCTCTATGATGCGAGGATAATTAATTGCGATTAAGCATACTTGGTTAATGATACAAATGAAGCATCAGTTTAAATTTAATCCTTTAGCGACTGCTATTTTGACCCTTTTATGTGGCAGCTCGATCTCAAGCTATGCTGAATCCACAATTCCAGCTTCGACTGTCGACAACCAAAAAATGAAAGACAGTATCCAGGAGTCGTATCCTGGACAACAATTTTTTGAACAATACTATGTTGATAAATCAGCACCGGAAGCTCAACAACGCCAAGGACAGTATTTAAGCTCTGCTTACTGTCAAGGTGCCTGGATTACCCCGATTAGCCCAGAGACTAAAGCTGTAGATCCAGAAAATGCCACCTCTACAGTAACTGCGGATTATGGTCATTATGATCCGAGTGGTGATTCAGTTCTTGAAGGCAATGTATTGATTGACCAACAAGGTCGACAAATTCGCGCTGATAAAATTACCATCGACCAAACTCAGACCTATGCCAATGCACAAGGTCGTGTGCAAATGGCACAAGCGGGCTTGCTGTCACAAAGTGACCAGATCAATTACAACTTAAAGACCCAGCAAGGCGATTTAAATAACAGCTTCTATATTTCTGAAGAGCAGCATGCGCATGGCCGTGCAGAAAAAATAGCACGTACTGCTGAAAATATTGTGGTGATGAACAATGCCACCTACACCACCTGTCCACCCGATGAAAAGCCAGGCTGGAAAATTCAGGCAGATAAAATTACCTTAAACAAGGAAAGCGGACGCGGTGAAACACGCGGCACCAAACTCTATGTCAAAGAAGTTCCAGTCCTTGCCGTGCCTTATTTCAACTTCCCGATTGATGACCGCCGTACCACAGGTATTTTAACCCCAAGTTTCGGCTTTTCGAATGATGGTGGTTTAGAGCTTGCTGTCCCTGTTTATTTAAACCTGGCACCTAATTACGATGCGACCGTCACGCCACGGTATATAGCCAGCCGCGGTGCAATGCTTGAAGGCGAATTCCGCTATTTAACGGAAAATTTCGGCTCTGGTATGTTTTGGGGCGGTTATTTAGCTTCAGATGGCGAATATAACGACCAAGACCGTAAAGCTTTACAATTTTTACATAACTGGCAAATTAACAATCAGTTTTCAACCAATCTTGAATACAACTACGTTTCAGATAAAGACTATTTTTCCGATTTAAATAACAACCCAAATTCTAAAACCACGCTAAACTTGCGCCGTGCCTGGGAACTTAATTACGGCAACGGCATTCCCGGTCTTAGAGCCCAGTTAAAAGTAGAAGATTTCCAGACTGTCGACAAATCCGTTTCCGATCAGGATCGTCCTTACGCACGTTTGCCACAATTTTTACTCAACTATACCGCTGGTGACCCGCAAGGCTTACAGTTCGAATTTGACCATGATACGGCTTATTTCAAAAAAGATATTAATGTTGCCAATTTAACGAACAATACCTCTTACGAACCAAGCGGCACCCGAATTTATAATGATTTTTCGGTACGTTACAACTATCGTAATCCCTGGTCATTTGTCATTCCTGAAGTATCACTACGTAATGTAAATACTTTCTATGATAAAGCCACTCAACAAGTGATTAATCAACAAAGCCAGACCAATTCTTCAAGTGAAAATCAATCCGTTACCATCCCTGAATTCACTTTAGACACAGGTTTAATTTTTGAAAAAGAAGGCAAGTATCTACAAACGCTTACTCCTCGCGCCTTCTATGCCTATGCGCCCTATGAAAATCAGGATGGGCATCCAAACTTTGACTCGGCTCCTGCGTCCATCAATTACGATCAGCTATTTAATTCTCGTCGCTTCTACGGACATGACCGTTTAGAAGATAATAATTTCTTATCTTTAGGTCTAAGTTATAGCTTATTTGATGAAATTGGTTTGGAACGCTTAAAAACCAGCGTGGGTCAAAGCTTCTTTTTTGAAGACCGCCGGGTAACGCTAGAAAATGAAACTGACCAGTTTGATACTGAACGCCGTACCGGTCCTATTTTAAGCGTATCGAGTCAGCTATCACAGAACTTTACCATTGGCGCAAATTCTGCCTGGATGTCAAATGGTGACAATGCACAGCGCGATCTGCAACTGTATTACACCGGCAATCAGGGTAACCTTTATAACTTGGGTTATTTCTATCGCAAAGACATTCCCAACCGCCAAGACCAGTATGACCAGGTTGTCGCCTCATTCATTCAGCCTGTAGCAAATAACTGGCGTATTTTAGGTCACGCCCAGTATGATCTGGACAATAATGTCGCTCGCGAGTATTTGCTCGGTGTAAATTATGAGTCATGTTGCTGGGGCATTTCGGTCTATGGCCGTTCTTACTATAATGACCTGGACAATGTGAATGATGAAGGCGTTTCGCCAAAACGTGCCATTATGGCTGAAATTAGCCTGAAAGGTTTAGGCGGCTTCAACAACAAGCTTTCATCTTTACTAGAAAACCGTATTCTAGGTTTCAATAATATTAATCAATCTTGGACACAACGTTAATGAAGACAAAACAGTTAAAACATTTTTTTAAAGCGACTGCTCTTGCTTTAGCCCTATCTTCATCAATGACTACATTTGCGCAACCCTCAGACGAAGTGGTGGCCTTGGTTGATAACAGTGTCATTTTAAAAAGTGATTTAGAACAAAGTATTGCTGAAATCAAACATCAACTTGAAGCACAAAAAAAACCCGTTCCACCAGAACAGTACTTACAGCAACAGGCCCTTGACCAGCTGATTATCCGTCAGGCGCAGCTTGAACAAGTGAAACGCTACAATATCAAACCGAATGAAAAAGAACTGAATGAAGCCGTGCTGAAGGTCGCCGGCCAATCTGGCAGCAAGAGTTTAGAAGCATTTCAGCAAAAGCTAGATGCTATTGCACCAGGAACCTATGAATCCTTGCGTAACCGTATTGCAGAAGATTTAGCGATTAATCGCCTGCGTCAACAAATTGTGATGTCCCGCATTAAAATTAGTGATCAGGATGTGGAAAACTTCCTGAAAACTCCGCAAGGTCAAGCCGCTTTAGGCAGCCAGGCGCACGTTATTCATGTTCGTGTATCGGGTAGTGATCAAGCAGCATTAGAAAAAACAGCAAAACTGGTCAAAGCTGAACTGAATAGCAGCAATGATATTAAAGCAATTGATCAAAAATTTACCACCAACACTGTGAAGGTAGAAAGTGCGGATATGGGCTTTAGAAGCCTGTCTGACATTCCTGCTGAATTGGCTGCCCGGGTAAGCACGCTGCAAGCAGGTCAGACTACAGACCTGATTCCTGTTCGTGATGGCATTCATGTTTTAAAATTGATTGAACGCAAAGGTGGCGAGCAAAAAGCGATTGTCTCGCAATATCAGGTACGTCACATTCTGATTCAGCCTTCTGAAGTTGTTAGTCCGGAAAATGCCAAACAACAAATCGACAGCATCTACAACCGTTTAAAAGCGGGTGAAGATTTTGCCGTATTGGCCTCAACTTTTTCCAATGATCCCGGTTCTGCTCGTGATGGCGGCAGTTTAGGCTGGGTGAGCCCGGGTGTCATGGTGCCTGAGTTCGAGGCACAAATGAAGAATACCCCTACAGGTCAAATCAGTGCGCCTTTCCAGACCCAATTTGGCTGGCACATTCTTCAAGTGACTGATACACGCCAACAAGATATGACGCGTGAATATCAGCAGCGTATGGCTCGTCAGATTTTAGGTGAACGCCAGTTTGATGCTGAACTTGATAGCTGGTTACGTGAAATTCGCAGCAATGCTTTTGTTGAAATCAAGGACCCTAGCCTGGACCGTAAAAAAAACAAATAACTCTCAAATGATTTGAGCCAAAAAAACCAGTTGTTTAGGCAACTGGTTTTTTATTAACCTTAAGAAAGCTCATACTATCAATTCGCTTACTCTAAAATAAAAAAAAGCCTCTCATCAAGAGAGGCTTTTAAGAATCAACAATTAACGATTATTTTCGTCGTCTTGAGAATCTTCAAATTTTGTTTCGCCTTCAAAGCCTGGGTTTGATTGACCACCGAAGCCACCTTGACCACCGAAGCCACCTTGACCACCGAAGCCACCAGCTTGGCCACCGAAGCCACCAGCCTGACCGCCGAAACCACCTTGGCTACCAAAACCACCTTGACCACCGAAGCCGCCTTGACCGCCAAAGCCACCTTGACCACCGAAGCCGCCTTGACCGCCGAAGCCACCTTGAGGTTGACCACCACCAAAGCCACCAGCGCCTTGAGCACCAGCAGGAGCACCAGTAGGACGTGGATTACGTGCAGGAACAACTGTAGAAATTGCGTGTTTGTAAACCATTTG
>NZ_DJDC01000041.1:16856-31289 GCF_002430855.1 Acinetobacter sp. UBA5934
TTACGGAGAGAATTTAAGAACGGATCTTGTAAAGTTTGACCTTTAGACATGTTATAACTCCAAAAAAATTAAAATCAGCGCAAAAAACTATCTTTATTTCTCAATAAAAATTATAAAAAAGATAGTTACTAAATTTTGCTTTATCCGTAACACTTTCGCAAGTCTTCTTGGGCCTGCTTGACCGTCAAATATGTTTTAAATTTATGCGATTCTTGCAAAGATCTTAACCATGTATATTGACGTTTTGCCAGTTGTCGTGTTGCGAATAAAGACTTATCCTCCATTTCTCGTTGTTTTTCGACACTTTGGTCACTTTTTTGTATAAATTCTAGAGCTTGTCGATAGCCAACTGAGCGCATGGAAGGTAAATTATCATTTAAATCGTATTTTTCAATCAGTCCTTCTACTTCATGTAAAAATCCGATATCCCACATAGTTTTTAGGCGCAATTCGATACGCTTATGTAATTCTACACGATCAGGCAATAAAGCATGATTATGAAATGTGTAACGGTATGGTACATTTTTTGGTTGTTCAGCTTGTAGTTTTGTAATTGGCTGTCCAGTCAGCTTAAATACTTCTAAAGCACGGATAATGCGTTGTTTATCGCTGACTTTAAATTTCTGCCCGGCTAAGGGATCTACCACACATAATTCTTCATAAACGGCCTGCCAACCCTGTTGCTCGGCTTTCGCTTCAATTTCAGCACGTACCGCATAGTCTGCACTCGGTAAATTACTCGATAATCCTTCCAATAAAGCTTTGAAATACAGCATAGTACCACCTACCAGAATAGGGGTTTTACCACGTGCATGAATATCATCAATTAGCACGCAGGCATCTTCTACAAACTGTGCTGCCGAATACACTTCCAGAGGGGTGATAATATCGATCAGATGGTGCGGATAGCGTGCCTGTTCGTCTTTGGTCGGTTTAGCGGTACCAATGTCCATATCTTGATAAACCAGCGCAGAATCGACAGAGATCAGCTCAAAATGGCCTTGCTCATACAGCTCACATGCCAAAGCGGTTTTACCACTTGCAGTTGGTCCCATTAAATTGATGACCGGCAATTGATTTGACATGTACAACTACTCTCCTCGAGCAAAAAGTTTATCTAATTGTGAAAGTGGAAATGCACGCCAGGTTGGGCGACCATGATTACACTGACTGGCAAATTCGGTCTGTTCCATTTGGCGCAGTAAAGCATTCATTTCTGAAAGACTTAAAATACGGTGCGCACGAACTGCGCCATGACAAGCCATGCCTGCTAAAATCTGGTCACGCTTTTGCAGCAATCCCCGCGCTTCATCACTCGGATCTAAATCATTCAGCAATTCAGGCACCAAAGCTGCAAAATCCGCCTTGTGTAAAATAGCGGGCACACCACGCACAATCACCTGTTCATCGCCATACTGGTCAATTTCCAGACCCAGACGCGCCAGCTGGTCTTTCAGCTCATCCACCCGCATGGCCTGCATACGGCTAATACTAATTACTTTAGGAATCAGCAGTTGCTGCGATGTCCAGAATTCAGGCTTGTCCCATGCAGCTTTCATTTGCTGTAATACAATGCGTTCATGCGCGGCATGCATATCGACAATAATCAGGCCTTCAGTGTTTTGCGCCAGAATATAAATACCATGCAGTTGCGCAATCGCAATACCGAGTGGATGTTCATCGACGTGAGTAACTGTACTTTGTTCAAATTGATTCAACGCTGCATCTGCGATCGATGATGTTGATTCACGTAATGGCGCCAAATAGCTTTGCAAAGCATTATTTAGCTGCTGTGAGCCGTTATAGCGACCTTGCGACGGCGATGCAGCATAGTGCATCGTTTGCGGACTGCTGGCATTAAAATCACTGAGTAAATCTGTAGAAATTTGTGCTTCCGGTTGCGGCGTATACGCATCTATCGCTTTATGCAGTTGAAATTGTTCTTGATAACGAGGTTGCGACTGTGCAGGTGCAATTTGGTTTGTTTCATCTGTTTTCATTGCTGAAGCCAGTTCAGCGGTAGCGGTTTGAAATTGAGACAGCTTTTCTTTAGCAAAATGACGTACAAATTCATGTACTTCACGCTGATTTAAAAAACGGATTTCGTGTTTGGTGGGATGTACATTGACATCAATATTTTCAGGATCAACCTCTAAAAACAGCAAATAAGCCGGATGCTGATGACCATGCAAAATGCCATCATAAGCCATACGCAAGGCATGTGAGATGGTCTTGTCTTTTACAATCCGCCCGTTCACATAAACATATTGCAAATCAGCCTGCGCACGCGCATCAGAAGGATGCCCCAACCATCCCGATAAGCGCATGTTGATACTGTCAGCATCGATCCAGTACGCATTTTCGGTAAATTGTCGACCCAACAGTTGCTGTACACGCTGAAAACGCAGCTCCCCGCTATCAGCAACCGGCAAATTCAAGCGAATATTATCGTTATGTTCTAAAACGAAACGGATATCAAAATGAGTTAAGGCCAGACGGCGAACGACTTCTTCAATATGCCCAAATTCAGTGCCCTGTTTTTTTAAGAACTTGCGACGTGCCGGCACATTAAAGAATAAATCCTGCACCCGAATATGAGTGCCTTTTCGCGCTGCAACAGCTTGAATTTCCTGATGATCAAAAGCGGTTCCGTTTACCTCAACCTGATAGCCAACCCCGTCATCGTTTTGACTGCTGCATAAAGTTAAACGTGAAACCGCAGCAATCGAGGCCAAGGCTTCACCACGAAAGCCCAAGCTGGTAATCGCATGCAGCTCTTCAGCCGTTTGAATCTTACTGGTCGCATGACGCATCACGGCCAGTGGCAAATCCTCATAATGAATGCCTCGGCCATTATCAATGATTTCAATCAGCGTACTGCCGCCCTGTTCCACCCGGATGATCAGCTCGGTCGCACCTGCATCAATCGAGTTCTCCAGCAGCTCTTTGACCACAGATGCAGGACGTTCAATCACCTCACCTGCGGCAATCTGGTTCGCCAGTGCAGGATTCAGGGTATGAATACGACGTTCGCTTAAATCATCACGCATTGTTAAAATGACTCTCTAATGCTTGGTTTAATGCGGCTGACGAGAAACTTAAACTTGCTGTACGCGTCAGCTCATCTTCAGACTTTTCAATGTTGATAATCAGGTCAGGCTGGGGAATTTCATCACCACCTTTGGAAGGCCATTCAAACAAAAATAGTGCATTCGGGGTTTCCAGATAATCACGGATACCCATCAGTTCAAGTTCATAAGGGTCATTTAAGCGGTATAAATCAAAATGAAAGATATCTTTACCTTGAATATTATACGGTTCAACCAAAGTATAAGTCGGGCTTTTAACCGCCCCTTGATGACCTAAACTTTGCAAAAAATAGCGTGTTAGTGTGGTTTTACCTGCCCCTAAATCGCCAATTAGATACATTACACCTGTAGTAAAATGCTGCGCCAAAACCTGTGCTAAATTTTGGGTATCCTCTTCATTGTTTAAAGCCAAATTAAATGAATACTGCATATTACTCACGACATGATTCCAAAGAACAATTATGATAGCATCGCACCGCTTTATTGCCCATGCTCAGCCTTCTAAATGTGTAACTTTTACTACATTTCATTTTAAATCGCATTGATTTCCATGCACAACAGATTGATCTACGACAAAGCACATGACCAGCACTGAATTTATTCCACCCATGATTGATGGCGTAAGCGCAAGTAAAGTTTTTCTGCCTAAAACCGCGCCTACGCCGAACAGTGTCTATCAATATCTGTGTCAGCAATTTCCACATATTGAATCTGCTGAATGGCAACAACGTTTTGCGGATGGTTTAATTTATGATGCATCGGGCAATGTCTTAACAGCACATGCGCCCTATATTGAAAATAGTCATGTGTTCTATTACCGATTTTTGGCCCATGAAATACCTGTCCCTTTTGAACATGAAGTTTTGTTTGAAAATGAACATTTGCTGGTGATCGACAAACCACATTTTTTAACCATCAGCCCGACCGGCCAATATGTGCAAGAGACGCTGCTGGTACGATTAAAAAAACAGACCGGAAATGAATGTTTAACGCCGATTCATCGTTTAGACCGCGAAACTGCTGGTGTGGTTTTATTTTCTAAACAGGTATCTACACGGGCAGTTTATCAGGAGATGTTTGCCAAACGTGAGGTCAAAAAAACCTATCACGCTATTGCACCATTTCATGCCGATTTAACATTTCCTTGCTATACACGTTGTCGAATGGAAAAAGGACAGCCGTTCTATACCATGCAAGTGGTTAATGGACAGGTAAATAGTGAAACAGAAATTGATTTACTCGAACATGATGCAGTATGGGCAAAATATGAACTCAAACCAACCACCGGCAAGCAGCATCAACTGCGCGTGCATTTAAACAGTCTGGGCATTGCCATTAAAAATGATCCCTTTTACCCCGTGGTACAACATAAAAGGGAAGATGATTTTTCTGCACCACTTCAGCTACTCGCCAAGCATATTGCATTTACTGATCCAGTTAGCGGACAACCGATGAGATTCTCATCTCATTTCGACCTGACATTGTAATATGCTTGTCATTACAAAATATTTTGGTAAATCGAGTGTATGAATATTGAAATTGCATTCAATTTGATTAAAATAAATGCTGAAAAGTTAAGTAATTAGACGTATTTAAAAAATCATGAGAAAAACCGAAGTTTATCAAATACGACTTGATTCCCAAGAAAAAAAACATGCTTTCGCAGTGTTTAAACAATTGGGCATTACCCCAGCACAAGCAGTTCGACTGTTTTTTAAACAAGTTGTTTTAACAAAATCTATTCCATTTTCTATTGAAAATCAAAATATTAACCTTGATCAACTGAATAGAATCCGTAAATTAAAACAGCAGCAGACAGAATTGAATTTGCCAGTTGATCAAGCCATGAATATGGATCAGGAATTTGCTCTAGACGATGATCATTTGGACTTGTTTGAAGAACTGAATGCCATTTTGGGCGAAAGTGACAAAACTTAACAGTGTTGCATTTACAAACAAAATTTTGAAAAAATCTTAAATAAACTTAGGTATGCTTCATGCAAAGACAATAAAAAGGCATGGAGTATCGTATGATTGTAAGACGCGCAACTTTAGAAGATTTACATCCCCTTGCCGTTTTATTTGATGAATATCGCCAATTTTATGGTGCATCTTCCAATCTGAATTTATCTTATCAATTCTTAAAACAACGTTTTGAAAATCAGGAAAGCGTTATTTTTATTCATGTGAAAGATGATGTTTTCACCGGTTTTATTTTGCTGTATTTAGGTTTTTCTTCAGTGGCTTGTTCTATCTATTATATTCTGGATGACGTGTACGTCACCCCAGCTTATCGTCGCCAGGGTTCTGCCAAACAGCTCATAGATACCGCGATTTTATTTGCACGTCATGAAAATGCGCAACGCATTAGCTTACAGACACAAAAAAATAATTATCACTCCCATCAGCTTTATGAGCAAATGGGTTTCGTCAAAGATACCGAATTCCAAATCTATCATTGCTTCCTCAGATAACGATTAAAGCGTCATTCGAGTCTTAGCTAATTCTACTTCTGCTGCGCTGAGATAAATCCATTGTCCCTGCTGTAAATTGTCCAGTGTCAAAGCCCCAATTTGCTGACGATGCAATTGTTCCACTTTATTGCCCACTGCAGCCAGCATTCGCTTCACCTGATGATAGACACCCTGATGAATAGCAAACTGTAATTCATTTTCTGATAGCAACATAATATCTGTGGCTGCAAAAACACCTGATTCATTTCGCAATTCCACACCCTGCTCTAACTGCTGAATTTGCTCTGTCGTCACAGGATCAGCTGTGTGCATGCGATAGACTTTGGCCACATGTTTTTTAGGATGCGTCAGCGCTTGCAGAAACTGTCCGTCATCTGTCAACAATAATAGCCCGCTGGTGTCCTGATCCAGTCGGCCAACACATTGCAGGCCCCGGTTCATCAGCACATCATCAAATAAATCAAACACACTAAAATGATGGGTAGCCTGATGTGAACACTCATAACCTTGCGGCTTGTTTAAGGCGATATAAACCTTTTCCCGATATTCAAAAGTTTCACCATAGACAGAAAAATGAAGTCCATTTAAATTCAGTTTATGCTTCGGGTTGGTGATGACCTCATCCTGAATGGTGATAGCACCATTTTTAATCAGCTGCTGGCAATGTTTACGCGAACCAAAACCCTGCGATTGCAACATTTTTTCCAACAACATAGATCAACCCTTTTACTATCATGAAATGCGCATTCTATACTGAAATGCAGCCTAATTTTATTGTTCACTTTGCTTTTAGATCAATCTGAGTTAAAAACCTTATACAATAGTAATTATTGCTAACCCTCTCCCTTGTGAATAATGTCCCATCTAGATTTAAACCTGATTGTGCTGCTGGTGTTATTGGCCTGCGGTATCTTTAGCCATAATAGTGCAGTCACGATTGCCGCTGGAGTTTTAATTGTTTTTCGCATAACTCCGCTGAGTGAATATCTTCCTTACCTACAACAGCATGGTTTAAATATTGGCATTATTATTTTAACTATTGGCGTTCTCACGCCGATTGCTAGTGGCAAAATTCCGGGAGATGCCATTTTAAAATCCTTTATGAGCTGGAAATCCTTACTGGCCATTGCAATTGGCATACTGGTCGCATGGCTCGGTGGACGCGGAGTCAAACTGATGAGCAATCAACCGGATGTAGTTGCAGGTTTGCTGATTGGAACAGTAGCAGGTGTTGCGGTATTACGCGGTGTTCCGGTCGGTCCTTTGATCGCTGCCGGAATATTGACTTTGTTTATCGGTCATTCTTGAATTTTTAATCTTAAGCCTGACAACTGACGCTTGGCAGGCTTGATCTGCACGATTTATGCAGCTTTTCGAAATAAAATTCTGGTTAAAAGCATCCCAATCAGAGACAGGGCTGCCATTAAAATTCCCACCCATATCCATCCACCTGTAGCCAGTACAATTGAGGCAATCAAAGGCGGTAACAGGAATTGCGAGGTGGCCGAAAATTGCAGGACTAGCCCGATTGTAGGGGTAATGGCAATGGGCTTTGCGGGAAAATTTAACACCTGAGAAAACACGACCACTGCGACTAAACCACCAAATAATGAAAAGCTCAAAACCAATATAAATTGCAGACCAAAGGGCAAAAATTCGCGTAACAGATAAAAGCTCAGGGCACAGACCATTAAAGTGGTAAAACCGGTTTGGACTAAAGTTTGAGGCCGAAAACCACGCTGTAACAGTAAGCCACATACAAAGGTGCCAACGGCATTGGCTATCGCTACAATTGCCGTTAAGGCACCGGCTACGGCTAAAGAAATTTGATTTTGCTGATAAATACTGGGCAAAAAACCGACCTGACTCAACCATTGTCCGGCATATACACCAAAAATAGCGGCCAGAATCCAGGCTGGAGGATGTTTCAAAGTCAGTTTAATTAAATCAAATATTGCAACCGACTGGGTATGAGTCTTCACTGCGGGAATAACCCTATAAATCACAGCTGCCAAAGCAAATGATAGTCCCCCGAAACACATCCAGACGCCTTGCCAGCCTATACTATTGATCAGGAATGGCGTACACAGTAAGCCTATTCCCATTCCGCCTCCCATATAGGCGCTCCATAGCCCCATCTTGGCTTGTAACTGCTCAACCGGAACCAGTTGGCGGATAAAAGCAGGTCCACTTAAGGTAATCAGTAAAAATCCGAAACCTTCGACCACACGCAGTGCCAGCAACACCAGGAATTCCTGCACAAAACCACCGCTAAAACTGGCGATAGCGAGCAAACTTAATCCGAATAAGACACAGCGTTTTAAGCCTATTTTAGCGGTATAACTGCCCAGCACGAGTGCCATACACATGCCTGCAACTTGAACAACGGACAATAAAAAACCGGCTTACACTAAGCTGATGCCTAACTCGGCTTGCAGGACAGGAACCGCAGGTGGCAACTTGCCGACATGCATGGCAGCGACAAATCCTGCTGCAATAATCCATAATTCTTTGCTAAGCCAATGCGCGGAACTCACAACCCTTCTCCTTCGGCGAATTCAGCGCTAGCCTAGCAAGAATAAAAACTTTTATTTATCTTTGATTTAGATAAGCTAAGAGTTGATAAAAATTAATCCGCGATTGACTCGGATCATGAAAAAATTCCCTGTAAAACATTGATCCTATATTAAATTCAAGCACGATTTTTTAAGCAGAATAATACTGATTACGCTTTTGCGAAAATTTAGCCAATTGCTTTAAGAAACCTTCAAAGTAACTTTTTTCTTTCTCATCGGTTCGATACCCTGCATACAAAGTACGGCGTAAACCTGTAGCAGAAACACAATCTAAACGGCATGAAGTGACCCAGCCTTTTTGCTCATATTCATTCACCACCCAGTCTGGAAGTGCTGCAATCCCCCGTCCACTAGCCACCAGCTGAATCAACATTTGAGTTAAATCCGTCGTGCGTACGTGCTTGGGTTGAATATTTGCCGGAATAAACAATTTCGCCATGATGTCTAAACGGTGCTTATCCACCGGATAAGTAATCAAGGTTTCCTCAGCCAACTCTTGCACGGTAATACGTTCTGCACGAACCAGCGGATGGGTATTGGATAAAACCAGACGGGATTCATATTCAAAAATTGGGAAATATTCGATGCCTTTTAACGCAATAGGATCCGCGGTAATCAACAGGTCAAATTCCGCATTTTGCAGCAGTTCATGCGGATTGGCTTCAAAACCTGAAGCAAAATCCAGGTCTACATCCGGATACAAATGACGATATTGATTGAGCAGCGGCATTAACCAGTCAAAACAGCTATGACATTCTGACGAGAAAATGATACGCCCCGTCTGGCCATGCACAATACGGGTAATATCGGATTGGGTAATCTGGATCTGTGGGAGTACATCATCAGCCAATTTGAGCAAACGCTGTCCCACGTTAGAAAAAGTCACCGGGCGACTACGACGATTCACCACCTCTATCCCATACCAGTGATCCAGTTCTTTCAGTTGATGAGAAATGGCAGATGGTGTTAAACAAAGATCATTGGCTGCAGCCACCAGTGAACCATGTTCACGTAATGCAGTTAAAGTTTTGAGATGACGAATTTCTAACATGAGCAAAGACCACAAACATCGTTATCCAATCACACAAGCCACCGATCTGTGCCCTAGGTGATGAGAAATAAATAGATTAGTAAATGAATTTATCTCATCTTAACATTAAATTAATTATTTTTTTTCATGTTTTGTTTGATTTGACGATGTTTTCAACCGAAATAATCTTCATTTAGGACAACCTCATGGCTATGACTTCCCATATTTTGGGCCATCCACATATAAGAGGAAAACGTGCATTTAAGTGTGCGTAAGAAAACTACTGAAAAGATGAAATCACGCCAACCAAATTTTTAATAAAAGCTCAAGCGGTTGCAGCTCGCAATTGGCCAGCTCAAATTGATATAGGGCTTTCTTTTAGGTGTAGGCGATTTCTGATTTTATGACAGCATTCTGATGCGTACAATTAGAAATAATTCCAGACTTTGGTTTGAAAATACAAGAATGAACTGAAACTAAAACGGTGACGATAGCTTTGGTTAAAATGGCGAAGGAAGTGGGTAAAGAATTGAAAGCTGAAGCTGCATAATCAATAGAAACATGCTATCGATTTTAAAAATAGCAAAGCAAAGATAGTTGTTTTATAAAGGCTAATTATGTGTCATCAAAGTTATGATCAATCAGGTAAAGTTATAATATTGCTCTGTGCTAAAGTCATACAGGCTTATGGTCGAACCGGAAATGGTGATTTCATAATAACTTGAGTTACCATAATGATAACCTTCGTATTTTTTTATGCCTTTCTTTTTTAAACTGATAAATTCAGCATGACCATAATCATACAGATTAAATTCCCGCCCGGTATGTCGCCCCTCAAAAATTGCTGATCGCTGATAATCATAAAGTTTTGCTTCATGCGTATTTACGTTGCCGCTGATTTGAGGATAGGCACTTTCATGGCAATCATAAATGTTTGATTTATGATTACCAAACTCCAGCTTGGCCACCACCAAAGCAAGAGCTGCTCTCTGATACTGTTTCATATATTTCCTTTTAATTTTTTTTATTTTAAGCTAATGAAAAAATCATCCTATTTTTTCAACTTTAAAACTGATCCAAACTATTGTTATTCCAAAACAACATAACAAATTCTTTTTTCAACGCAAAGTATTAATTTTTATTCTACTTTAAAATTCAATTTAAAGTTCCTTAGATTCTTATTTCTCTAATGACTCACTCATCACATCATCTATTAAACTTATCTTTTTTCTCAAACTTAATACTAGAGAAAGATTTCTTCTTATAATGGGACATATATCAAATTGAAAACATTTTTAAAGTTTAAAACTTTGCTTGTAAAGCTCTAAACATTTATTTATCAGTAAAATTTAAAATAAAAAGGACATCTATTGATGTCCTTTTTTAATTAACTTATTAAGGCTTATTCAACAAAAAGTAGCGCCAAACGCACCTGATCATATCCCATACGTGGACTGGTCGCTTCTACAATCGGTCTCAGCTTGATTGCACCATCTTCACTAAAGTTTTCAGGACTTTTTCGTTTCATCAAGCGTTTATAAATTTTACGTACCTGCTCCACCACTTCATCGCCGGGATGAGCCACTGAAATATCCAGACCCTGCTCTTTATGCAATTTTGCCAAATGATTAATAATAGTTGCAGGCGTTAAACCGCGCTCAACAGCAATATCCTGAATTTCATAACCTTCTTCAAACAGTTCACGGGTTTCATCCAGTGTGGCGGTGGCATAATTGGTTTTGCCAGCACTTTTTGCTATTTTCTTTTCATTACGCTGAATTTCTGTTTCATTCAAGGTACCACCACAATGACGGATAAATGCTTTATGTTGTGGCGTTAAATCAATCAGCTGAAAATGATTTTCCGCTTCTTCTGACAATTCCTGAAAACGTCGATCGGCCTTGATCGCCAGACTATCCAGTTCCAGCGCCTGAGTATTCATGCCTAAAAGTTTCAAGCCACCTAAAGCTTTTAAACGTGATAGCGCCACATAGCCCTGACCTTTTTCAAAAGTATTTGCCAGATTAATTTCAGCCGCTTCCAGTGTCATCCCTTGTGACTTATGAATGGTAATCGCCCAAGCTAAACGTAACGGAATTTGCTGAAAACTGGCAATGGTTTTACCGGCATCATTATCTACCGACCAGGTTTCAGGCTCCACCACCAACACCGTACCATCAGTCAATTTTACTTTCGGTAAAATGCCATGTTCATTATCTTCTTCAAAGCCAATGACCTCGCCCAAACTGCCGTTAATGTAACCCATATCAAAGTTATTTTTGACAAACATGACTTTGGCATTTTTCTTTAAAGTCAGGTTTTCAGGCGCACGCACCGAAGATTTCAAGGTTTCAATCAGCTTGTCATTACCATCACAGATTGCGTCAAACTGTTTGCTTTCAGCATCAATCGCATTCAGATGCTTAAAGTTGATGCTATCCACATCCATATTGTGGGTATATAAACGGGTAAAGGTTTCGCCTACATCTTGCTGGCGGGTTTGTTCCAACGCTTGAAGATGTTGGGCCGTAATACTTTGGCTACGAATGGCATTTAAAATGTCGTTTAAATAATCGTTACCTTGACGATGCTGTTCAGTCAGATAACAGACCCGGAATTTTGCTTCGACCCAGGCATCAGACATAAAGCAGAATTTATCGCGATTGCGTTCGTCGTTTTTACCCACTGGCGGCAACTGGAAAAAATCGCCTGCGACAATGACCTGAATGCCGCCAAAGGCTTCATCACTTTCTTTAAAATATTTTAAAACTTGATTGACCAGATTCAGCTGCTTGGCATGCAGCATGGAAATTTCATCAATAATCAATACCTGGGCATTTTCTAAATGCTCTTTGAGGTATTTGCGCTCTTTCATGTTTTTCAGGTCAGCGTCGCCCAAAAAATCTTTAATTCCAATGCACGCCCAGGTATGAATGGTCATGCCATTCATATGCGTTGCTGCAATCCCTGTAGATGCAGTAATGGCAACCGGTACTTTACGCGCTTTCAAATAATTGATGTATTGATTAAGAGTATAGGTTTTCCCCGCACCAGCCGAACCTGTTAAAAAGACATTTTCGCCCGCTTTTAAAAGCTTGAGTGCAGTTTCTTGTTTCATAAGACCTATAACCGTAAATTAACGGCTATAGCCTACCGATTTTTTTCCCAAAAGTTAAGCCTAGAAAAAAGTTTAGCGACATCAACCGTCACTTAAATGGCGCAAACTCCGTGTTTAACCAGGAGATAAATTGCAGTGCGATATTTACAAAAAGGTATTCGGTTTTTCTATTGTGCGGATATTCCAGCTGGTCATAGATCAGTTGACCTTCTCGCAGATGACAACCTAAAGTCATATGCAGCTTGCCGGTTTGCGAGGCCATATGGAATGCCACATACTCTCTGTCAATAATCCGCTGTGCATAACTGGCTGCCAGACAATTTTGGCATTTTTGCGATTCTTCAATAATCCGGTCCAGGTCTGCCAGTTCTTCAAAGCTCCAGCAGGAAAAGTGCATAATTTTTTCCGGCATTAAGGGTTGCCATACCGAAGCTGCATAATTTGACCTTAGCTGACTGATAATTTCCTGCTTCTGAATGTGATTATGCCAATCTGCTGCCTGATGATAAAACCCGATCCATGTGGTGCTTTTCGATATCGACTGATTATCCTTAAAAAACTCAACCAGATAATCGCGCACATAGGAATCAAATACCGATACCCGGATATTACGGCCACGCAGATAAAAGATTTGCCGAAACTCGTCCAGCTGCATTTTATAGCGCTGCAATACCGTATAAAATTCGCGATTTTGATGGGTTTCCGGCCGGATATACGCCATTAAATCATCACCAAACTCTTGGGTTATTTTGTGCAGATATAACATATAGGTCTGCATGACCCGGCTTAGGCGCAAATAGATTTTTTTGACTGTTTGCTCGTTGCCCTTGCTGACATTGCGCATCAATTCCATCCATTCATCCAGATATAAAATGGAAGGACTAATGGCAATACGGTGGTCATCCAGCGCCTGGCGCTGACCTTTAAGTATCACCGTATGATTATGTTCATGCTCAAACCAGGCTTCCTGCATGGCAAAATAGTGACAGCTATGAATAAACATACGTGCAGAACAATGCTGAAAGTATTGTAAAGTGGCCAAAATAACCTGAGGGTGAACCTGACTGCTATCAATAAAACTTAGCGCCGTGACTGCAATCCGCACGCTGCTCTGCTGGATATTGCGACTCAGCCAATCCAATACCTCGGCAGATTGTTTAAACAGCCAGTTTGCGGCACGCGGATAATCAAACAAGGGCAATTTTGCAACTTTCTTTTGCCAGACTACCGACCGCGGGTCTAGAAAATTTTGTTTTGAAAGTAAATCATCACGCTGCCACAATTCACGCCGCATTAAACGGATAAAGCCAAGTAAAGCCGGTTGTTCCTGGGCATGCCGATAGAGCAAATGGATATCATCCTGATGTTCCATTAATGCATGCAAGTTAAAACGCTCTTCAAATGAAAGTGCCATAATGCGGTACATGGCCGCAGGTAAATACTGTGCTGCACTAAAACAAAACTCGTCCAGTGCTTCCATTAAAGGCTGCAAGGGTAAAAATTCATCTCCCAAAACCCTTTGAATGGAACAAATCTCTTGCAACAGGTGAATAATCGCTTCAGGCAATACCTTTTTATTCACCACACAATCTGTCAAAACAGCACAGGAATAAATATTTCCCTTGATCATCAGCTGATCAATAATTTCAGCTTCAGACAAGGAAAGATTGTTCAAATAATTTCTTACCCGCTCGGCGCCATGTACCCATAAATAGACCTGATCAAGTAAGAGCTGTCGCAGCTGCTGGGCTTTCTGACGCAAATACAGAGAGTGTTGCGGCTTTAAATCATTGGTGAGAAAGTACAGGTCATGCAGGATAAATTCTTCTAGTAATTCTGCTTTTTGACCCTGATAAGTAAAATCACAGTGCAAAATATGTTTTACTGCTGACTCAGGTGCATAAAATTGCAACTGAAACATTCCATTAGCGACCTGTACAGTATGCTGCTCCTGATCAATACGAAACATATTTTGCGCATTCAGATCTCCAATAATATTGAGCTGATCTTGCAAAATATCATTGAGATTTTCAGAAATTCTGAGTAACTGCTTCGCAATCAATGCATACTGCGGTATTAAACGATCCTGTTCCATACTCGCCTCAAATTAAACGACCATCCTAAGATGAATTTAATAATATAGTGA
>NZ_DJDC01000039.1:0-37837 GCF_002430855.1 Acinetobacter sp. UBA5934
TCTTCATCAAGCTATTGACAGAATACATGATTTATTGAAACATAATGATGATGGGATGAAGTCAATGTGAATGAAATAAAACTCAGATAAAAAAATTAAAACTTATTATATTTATCAACAATAAAGGATTTATTTTTTAGATTTATTTTAAATAACAAAAAACCAACCATATACTAAAAAAAATAATTAACATTATGAAAAATATATTAAAAAATTTAAATCACTTTCAATTAAAATAAAAATAAAGATAATTTAACTATGATTAACATTTAATCTAAAAGACTTTTCTTAAAAAATAAGTTAAAAAATACACTATCAAATAACTTTAAAAAAACCGTTACAAAAAACCAGGGAATATACAATGAAAAATCATGCGTTAAAATGGTCGACCTTAGCTTCTGCAATTCTATTAACTGCTTGTGGTGGGGGTGGAGGTGACGGCGGCTCTGAAGCGCCTTTTACTCCTAAAACTATTTCTGGTACAGCTGTGGATTTTTATTTAGCGGGTGCAGATGTCGATTTCACTAACTCGGCTTGTCAAGATGCCTACCCAGATCTAAAAACAGATGAAAACGGCAAATTTTCTTTTAAAACGACTGTAAATTGTCAAGAAACCGGTTTCATCATTACTGGCGGTGTTGATACGGTTACCAAACTTCCATTTGCTGGAGAGTTAAAAGTTAAACCTATTAACTATCAAACTTCATCGACTAATGAAATAGTTGCAACGCCTCTAACGACTTTACAGGCTGAACTCCCAGCAGCTGAATTTCAAGATTTGCTTAGTAAGCTAGGCTTTAGTCTGAATGAAGATGTCACGACATTTGATCCAATTGCTGAGGGATCTAATAATCAACAAGCAGCAGTATTTGTATTACAGCAAATTTTAACTCAACTTGAAGATTCTGGTTTAACTATGGCTCAAGCCGTGAAAGCCATTCAAACAGCATCAACCACTACACCTCTTCTTACTAATTTAGGCGTAAATACAACGGCTGTAACCCTTATATTCGATACTGCTGCACAATCTGCCTCTGATGAAGTTAAAACAGCATTACAAGAGAATCAGGCAAAAGTAGAAGCTGTAACTGATATTATCAACACAGCTTTGAGCTCAACAGGAAATGCTAAGTTAGAAGATTATTTAGCTAACAACCCTGGTGTTATTGCTGACATTCAGGATGAAATTGCATCTGCTAGCTATAGCGGACTGAGCGTTGCAAATAAAAATATTCAAGAAATTATTAATTCTGGAAATGATGCACGTTTAACCGTTGATAAGAACGCCATTGATTCTTTAGCTCAAGTGAAGTTTATTTTAAATAAAGCGACTACAGATACGGATTCTATTAAATTAGGTTTTCAGGCGAAAGCTGCAATTGGTCAAAATGGCCAGGCTGAAACCTTGACTGCGTATATTAGCCAGGTAAACGTCTCATTTGATAATAATATTGCCATCAGCAAAATTACTGTTCCAGCGGGCGCTGTAATTGAAATTGAAACAACTTTGGCAAATTCGCCGAAAGGTTCATTCGAAGTTGCGCAGGATACTGAGTTTACAGGTGATTCAATTTCTCTGTCAGATTTAGCAAATAAATTCACAGTTTTACGTCAACCTTATACCAACTATAAGAACTTGATTGCTTCAAGCAACTTCGTTAATGCGGATGTATCGGTTTTTGTTGCTCCGACTGTTTATCCAATCTCTGCAGCTTTAGGATTAAACCTGGGTTCATTTGGTATTCCAAATAAACCTGCTACTGCCTTCAGCGGTGTTACCACTACAGGCTACTTTACGATTCAATAATCAAAAATAAAAAAAAGCCAGTGATTCATCACTGGCTTTTCTCTCACTTTCTATTTGGTAAATAAAGTTGAAAAATCAATCATTACTTTTTATTTCTGTAGCATTTATTATTTCTAATACCTATGCCGCACCCGATGATTTGTTTTTACAAGCCACGCCTGCTAAACATAAACTTACGACGAATGTAAGCCTAGATTTAGTTAATGATACTGTCGACTTTCTGGATTTACGAGAAAGTGAAGGTGTTCAAGGAGATTCTGGAGATTATATTGGTGCGCATATCAATGCCCAATATCAGTTCCATCCTGAATGGTCTATCAATGCCGACTATTGGCGTCGAGAAATCGAGTTTGGCAAAGATACCAATAAATTAGATTCTGGCGCCTTAGGCATTACCTACTTTCCGGCAAGTCTTTCTACTGATCGTTCTAATCTTGCTTTTAAACTTTCTTTCTGGGGCAATCAAGCGGATGAGTTAGCGAAAACCTCCCCTACCAATGTGAATGGCCGTACAATTAATGAGGTCGTTGTTTCTAATCCGCGTGACACGCAAATTCAACTAGACACTATTTATACCCATAAAATTGACTTTATGAATCAAGTTAATTTCTTTGGTTCTTTAGGATATAGCAAAGTTGAAGTTGATGAATTGGATTTGATGGTTCATTTGACCGGGAATGGACGGGATTGTAAAGCCAATATCAATATTGACTCGAACAATCAGTTAACTGGAAAACCAGTTGGTCGCTGCCTTATTGATGGTCTCATTGTACGAGATATTGATATTGGAAACTATGCGGATCGATTTGATCTGGATGTGCAGAAAGATCTCAACTATGACGCTTATTATGCAGGCTTAGGTGGGTCATGGAACTGGCGCTATAAACAATTTGAAAGCCAGCTCGCCTACCATTACCAACGCTTGTGGCGCGACAATATCGATGACCGTGTGTCTAATTTTGGCAATCAAGCGATTAAGGACAATCATACCGTTGGTGCCAAGTTCAGTTATGACTTTACACCTAAATTGACAGCTTACCTGCAAGGTCAGATTTTCCAAAATAACTTAGTTGGCTATGTACCCTTCATCTATAATGGGGTCACCGCTTCCCGTTTAGACAAACGTTATGGATTGGCTTCTATTGGCCTTCAATACCGCGCTTTCTAAGCATCAAAAAAGCCTGAGTCCTTCAGGCTTTTTTATTCCCGATATGACTCCAAAGTCACCTTTGGACACTTCTCGCCATTGGGATCAATTCGCTTTCGCTTAAAATAACAGTACACCTGTATAGTGAATGGTAGATCATGACGCAAATCTTGCAAAAACGCCCTGCTTCATTAAATATCCGTGCCGGAAAATTGGCACGTCAACTGATTGAAAAAGAAGGTTTGCAGGCAAATTTTGTCGATATCGTTCCCGGTGCAGCAGGTGGTCCCAAAGGCATTGGCATTCAAGGTCTCGATCAAGCCATTTTTGGCGATTTCCTTGCACAAGCGCCGCAGCGTAGAACCCTGATTGGCTCATCCATTGGCAGCTGGCGTTTTGCTAGCATTGCTGCCTGGGGTGCAAAAGAAGGCACTGAGCGTCTTGCAGAGCTTTATACCAACCTGTATTTCCATAAAAAGATGACTCGTCAGGAAGTCGGTAATATTTGCCGCGATATGCTGATTGATCTGGTGCAAGGCAAAGAACAACAACTGGTTGAGCATCCCGATTATCATCTGGCCGTCATCTCGATCAAGGCCCAGCACATTTTCCAAAGTGACAGATCCTTGCCTTTACTGGCATCAGTGGCCGGAATCATCGGCAGCAATGCTTTGGCACGCAAGCACAACCGTCTGTTTATGCAACGTGTCATTAGCCAGCCGGAAATGGGCACCCAATTTAAAGTCCATGATGAATTTACCACGCATTATCAGCCCTTAAATCTCAGCAATGTCACCTCATGGCTGATGGCTTCTGCGTCTATTCCTGGCGTGATGGCGGCAATTCGCGATATTCCCGATGCGCCTAAAGGCAGTTACCGCGATGGCGGTTTAATTGACTATCATCTTGATCTGCCGTTTCAGAGCCAGGGCATTGTGCTATATCCACATTTTAGCGACAGCATCACTCCGGGCTGGTTCGACAAAATGCTGAAAAAGCGCAAGGCCAGTCCGGAAAATCAGGCGCGGACTTTATTACTTTCCCCCTCAATCGAATATCTACAATCCTTACCGCTCGGTCGCTTGCCGGATCGTAAAGATTTCACCTTAAAAGGTCTGGACCAGAAACAGCGGATTCGCATGTGGAATCAATCTGTGGCAGAAAGCCAACGCTTGGGCGATGAATTTTTGGAAATGGTGGAGAAACAGAATTTCCCGCAGTTGATGCAGGATTTATAAAATCATTTTGATGAAAATCTAGAGAATAAAGTTTCCTTGGATGAGTAGATGAATTTATTTTTAAATAACTTGAATGTTATAAAACCTTTGGTGAATAAACTACCTAAGCCATTTTGAGTCAGAAATCAAAATGGTGAGGCGTATATTTTTTTCTCAAACAGCCGCTAATCACGTACACTATACAGCTGCGATTTTTATTCGCTGTTTTCCATTTTGAACATATTTTTGGTGAAATTCTCATGAACAACGCGCAATGGCTCGATGAAGTAAAATTTAACGAACAAGGTCTAATCCCTGCCATTGCCCAGCATCATCAAAGCGGTCGTGTATTGATGGTGGCCTGGATGAACCGTGAGGCTTTGGCGTTAACCGCAGAAAAAAAACAGGCGGTTTACTTCTCCCGTTCACGTCAAAAATTGTGGCATAAAGGTGAAGAATCGGGTCATTTCCAGACGGTACATGAAATCCGTCTGGACTGTGATGCCGACGTGATTGTGTTACAAATTGAACAGCACGGCGGTATTGCCTGCCACACGGGCCGTGAATCGTGTTTTTATCGTAAATTGACCGCAAATGGCTGGGAAATTGTCGATGCACAATTGAAAGATCCAAAGCAAATTTACGCTGAAAAATCAACCAATCCGCATACTCTGGCCATGAATGCTTCGACAGCCCAATCTGAACAGGTTGAAGTTCTGGACTATTTGGGCCAAATGATGGCGGAACGTAAAAAAGCCGATCCTGATTCATCTTACGTCGCCAAGTTGTATCACAAAGGCTTGAACAAAATTCTGGAAAAAATTGGTGAAGAAAGCGTTGAAACCATCATCGCAGCCAAAGATTTTAAATCTGAAGCCAATGCAGACAACAAAAACGACCTGATCTATGAAGTCGCTGATTTATGGTTCCATACCATTGTCATGCTCGGCTATTTTGACCTTGAACCTCAACTGGTTTTAAACGAACTGGCACGTCGCCAAGGCTTATCTGGCCTGGTTGAAAAAGCCAATCGTCAACATTAAGCCTATGACTGTGTCTGATTTGAAAAAACCAAGCGCTACTTATGAGCAGGCCATTGCCATAGACAATGCGCGTTTAGGCAAATCCTTTAAAGTGATTGCCTATGCAGGCACAGGTAAAACCACGACTTTGCAAATGATCAGTGATGCCATGCCTGAACGGCGTGGTATGTATCTGGCGTTTAACAAAGCCATTGCTAGCGAGGCGCAAAGTAAATTCCATCGCAATGTCGACTGTCGCACTTTTCACTCGCTGGCTTTTCGCAGTGCGCCCCGTGGCGTGACTGACAAACTTCGCTTGCCGCGTTTAAGTCCGAGTTTTATTGCCAAGGAATATCGACTGCAACCGATTACCCTGCGCCGGATGATGGGCGGACGTTATGAAAAATATGTGATGATGCCGTCGCGTCTTGCAAGTCTGGTGGCAAATGCGGTCAGCTATTTCTGCTCGACCAGTTCGCAATATCCGGCACCGCGTCATCTGCAGGCACCGAGCTGGTTGCATCCCGACGATATTGCTGAATTGCAAACACATCTTTATCCAGCAGTTGAACGGCGCTGGTTAGAGTCGATTGATCCTAATCATCAGGCCGGTATTGGGCATGATATTTATCTGAAACTTTGGGCGCTGTCCGAGCCGAATATTCCAGCAGATTATGTGCTGTTTGATGAAGCACAAGATGCCGACCCGCTGATGCTGGGCATTTTGCTACGACAAAGAAATACCCAGGTGATTTATGTGGGGGACGCGCATCAACAGATTTATGCTTGGCGCGGTGCGGTCAATGCCATGCAACAGCTGCCGCTGCCTGAATCACGTCTGACCACCTCATTCCGTTTTGGTGAAGAAATTGCCTTGAATGCCAATGCCATTTTGGGCGCATTAAATGAAACTGTGCCTTTACTGGGTAATCCGCAGCTGAATTCCAAAGTGGTGAATAAACCGCATACCAAGCAACGCGACGCAATTTTGTGCCGCACCAATGCCCGTGCCATGGAATTGCTGCTTTCCGGTTTGGTGCATGGTGATAAAGTCAGCTTACAGGCCGATCATGTCAAACTGAACCGTTTTGTCGATGCTGCCAGTATGCTGAAACAAGGTCGCCGCGTGACTGATGTGCCGGAACTAGCTTGGTTTAATTCATGGCACGATGTACATGAATACTGTGAAACCAATGATGGCAGTGACATCAAACCGCTGGTGAAACTGGTAGATGATCACGGCACCGATCCGCTCAAAAGAGCTCTGGCCAAAATCACTCCGATTGAACAGGCCGACTATATCATTTCGACTGCGCACAAAGCCAAAGGCCTGGAATGGGACCGGGTGCACATCGAAGATGACTATCAATTTAAGGTCAATGAAAAAGACCATAAAATTAGTGACGAAGAGTTAAGATTGCTTTACGTGGCCTGCACACGTGCTAAAGTAAGTTTAAATATTCACCACATTTATGATCTGGTACAACAACTGAAAAAGCAAATGCCGGTATCGCTGCGTAAAGCTGTGGGAGAATAATTTTCGCTTCGGATGCAAGGCAGGTGTTTTATGAAAATTGATGCTATTCAACTCAAACACGCACTTCATTTTGCCGATCTCAAGCTAAACTTTAATGACAAACCCATCACCCTGATTCTGGGCGATCAAAGCTCCGGTAAAACCGGCATTTTAAAATTTACCTATCAGGCACTGACCTGGTTTGCAGCACGTTATAAAGACTCGCGTGCTGCCGGTGTGGTCATGCAGGACCAGGACATCATGTTTACCCGCCTGCAATCCAAAATTGATATTCGGGTTCATGTTCCACCCGATATTGGGACTTTAAATGCCTCTAGCGAAGCTGGGGACAAGAGCCTGACCACGTGTGACTGGCAAATTTATAAAACTTTAAATAGTCATGGCATTGGCACTTGCAAGGCCGAAACCCACCAATTAGACAATCTGATTGAGCTCTATCATAACGCGCTCAAACATGATCAACAGCAGGGTTTGCCGCTGATTGCCTATTACCCGGCAGAACGCTTTGTCAGTGAAATGAATATTCAGAGTAAAAATAATCCGGCGGTATTTCAGACTTCTCATGCCTATGAAATTTCCACCATTCCCTATACCACCTTTAACCGTTTTTTTGAGTGGTTTCGTGAAATTAGCGATATTGAAAATGCCCAGATTGCGCAACTGTTTCAGCAGCTGGTGTCTCATCCCTCCATTCAGAAAAATAAAGAAAATGACTTTTTGCAACATCTGTTGAATGCACAAAAGCAAATGAATGCACCGAGTCTGGATGCTTTAAAACAGGCCTTAAGCACCGTGCTTCCTAGTTTTGAGGATATCTATGTGCAGTATCAGCCCAAATTACAGCTGATGGTCAGTTATGCTGAAAAAAGTATGCTCTATCAGCAACTTTCCAACAGTGTTAAAAACTGGATTGCGTTGGTGGGGGATATTGTGCGCCGCTTATGCTTGCTCAATCCAAACAGTTTATATCCGTGTTTGGAAGGTGATGGTATTTTGCTGATTGATGCGATTGATCATCAGCTGGATCAAAATACCTCGCAAGTGATTTTACAGCGCCTGCATCAGGCTTTTCCGCGTCTGCAAATTATTGCCACCGGCAACCGAACTGAATTACTGGAACATGCAACTGAATATCAATGTTTAAAGCTGGAAAACAAACAGCTGTTCGATATGCAGCTGCAACCGTTACAGGAAAAATTTGACACGATTTATGAAAATCTGGTGTTTAATGAAGAAGTGATTGAGGCTGATGCCTTAACTGAGCCTGAATCAGAAAGTGTCACTCCTGAAAGCCTGTTAGAGCAAATCCAGCAACATTTAACGCTAGAACAGCAAACTGAATTATTGCACTTAATGCAACAACAGGATGATACATCTTCTTCTCGTCCTATATCCTGATACACATGCTTGAATCCTATTACAAAATATTCAGTATCTTTCAAAAATTCGCTTAGCGCATTTCATCTGGCTAAACATGCTACGCCGCTTCAGCATGGAGGGCGTATAATAAATAGGGTTTGTTGACACAACATTGATGAAATGTCGACAAATTCACCTGTGTGCGCGAAAATAATTGATGTTGTTTTACTCATGTAATAAGATCAAGTTTATTTAAAGTTTTATAGTAAAATCCGATTTTACTCAGACTTTTTTCAAGTTGCGCAACACAGCTTGTTTTTCAATTTTTTACTCAAACCGGCTTTCAAGATTGAGAAGTTTGGATGGCTCTTTGCAATCCTGTAATCCTTGAAAGATAAGATTCACGTTTAGGTGTTGATCGCCTAACTCACGACTTTGGATATGAGTGTGCTACCGATTATTATCCTGTTACCGTTAGTATTAGGCACTACCCTTGTCTCGTGGCTGAAATTTTCACGCGGGGTGACAGCCTTAGCTGCCATAGGAGTCAGCCTGAGTAGTCTGACCCTGTTACTGATGCAAGCTAAAGAAGTGTTTAATGGCGGAACAATCATACAAACTTGGACCTGGTTACCTCAGCTCGGTATCGATCTAAGTTTTCGCTTGGACGCCTTAGGCCTGTTATTTTGCCTGCTGATTAGCGGTATCGGCACCCTCATTTATATTTATGCCTATTATTATTTAAATCCTAGAAACTCCCTAAGCAAATTGTATCTTTTGCTGATGCTGTTTATGGCCTCCATGCTCGGGATATCACTTTCTAACAATTTAATTTTACTGCTTATTTTTTGGGAACTGACCAGTATTTCCTCCTTCCTGCTGGTGGGTTACTGGAGCAATTACGAAGCTGCGCAACGTGGCTCACGTATGGCACTGACCATCACGGGTATGGGTGGTCTGGCGATGCTGGGCGGTTTCATTCTGCTCGGTCAAATGACCGGAACCTATCAGATTGACCAGATTTTGACGATGAAGGATCAAATTCAGAATCATTCATTATTTGTTCCAACTTTATTGCTGATTTTAACTGGTGCCTTTACCAAAAGTGCACAATTTCCGTTTCATTTCTGGCTACCGAATGCCATGGCAGCGCCGACGCCGGTTTCAGCCTATTTGCATTCTGCCACCATGGTGAAAGCCGGCATTTTCCTGCTGGCACGCTTTACACCAATTTTTGTCGGTGCTGCGCTTTATCACAATATCGTGACTTTCGTGGGCTTGTTCACCTTATGTATGGCTGCCTTTTTTGCCATTTTTAAGGAAGACTTAAAAGGCTTACTAGCGTATTCCACCATCAGTCATTTGGGCCTGATTGTCTGCTTGTTGGGGATTGAATCACCCTTGGCGGTTGCGGCAGCCATTTTCCATATTATCAACCATGCGACCTTTAAGGCTGCCCTGTTCATGCTGGCCGGGATCATTGACCATGAAACCGGAACCCGGGATTTGCGTAAGCTCAGCGGTATCTGGCAATTGCTGCCTTTTACTGCCACCCTGACCATGATCACCGCTGCCTCCATGGCTGGTGTGCCACTAACCAATGGCTTCCTGTCTAAGGAAATGTTCTTTACTGAACTGTTGGCCAACCTGTCTGGTCCCGTGCTTATTATTTCTGCCATTCTGGCCACCCTGGCCGGAATTTTTGCAGTGGCTTATTCGGTACGTTTAGTGCATGGCGTATTTTTCGATGGTCCGATTGGCCTAGAAGTACCTAACCAGAAAGCCCATGAGCCGCCATTGGGCATGCGCGTACCTGCAATATTGCTGGCGGTCTTATGTATTCTAGTGGGCCTGCTACCTGCGCTGCTGGTAGAAAATATTGTCAATGCAACTGCACGTGCCAGCACGCAAATGCCTGACTTTATCGGTAGTCATTTGGCCCTCTGGCATGGTTTTAACCTGCCTTTGCTGATGAGTGTCATTGCGCTATTCGGCGGGATCATTTTCTATTTTGCTTTGGCCAAAGGCGGTCGCATTCGTGACATTGATCTCGATCCCCTGCTCGGCAAATTTCAGGGCAGAGTGCTGTTCGATTTATTTTTAAAACACCTGTTACTGAATTCACGCAAGTTCAAACGGCAAACCGAAAATGGTTCACTGCAAAGCTATTTGATGTGGATTGTGCTGTTTAGTGGCGCTTTGCTGACGATCCCCTTTATCAATCAGGGCCTGACTACAGGTACACGTGAACTCGTTCATGCGCCCGCTATTGCCATTGTGTTGTGGCTGCTCTTGTTCTCAGCCTGCTGGATGATGCTGTGGTTTCATCATGAACGGATTAAGGCCGTGCTGATTAGCGGCGCAGTCGGACTTGTCGTGACCCTGGTGTTTGTGACTTTATCTGCACCTGATCTGGCACTGACCCAAATCACGGTCGATGTAGTCACGACAGTATTACTGCTCATGAGCCTGTCCTTGCTGCCGCAGCTTACTCCTTACGAATCTAGTGTGTCACGGCGCTGGCGTGATGCCCTGATTGCCATTGGCAGTGGTTTCGGTATTGGCTGGATTAGCTGGCTGATGCTGACCCGTGACCACAATTCGATTTCATGGTTCTTTATGCAGCAGTCACTTCCACTCGGCGGTGGTTCCAATGTGGTCAACGTGATTCTGGTCGACTTCCGTGGTTTCGATACCTTTGGCGAAATTACCGTCTTGGGCATCGCTGCAATTGGCGCACTGTGTTTAATGGATGGTATGCGTGCACACGGCACCACCATTACTCAGGGACTGACCTACCGTTTTAATCCCTCTCCGCTGATGTTTCGTATTACCGCATCCTGGGTATTGCCTCTGGCACTGGTGGTGAGCCTGTATATCTTCCTACGTGGTCATAACCTACCCGGCGGTGGATTTATTGCCGGCCTCATTACATCATTGGCCTTGATCATCCAGTACATTGCCTTGGGTCAAGATCAGGCTGAACAGATGCTGAAAGCCAAATCAGGCCGTTTATATGAAATCTGGATTGGTTCAGGACTCACTATTGCAGGACTAACCGGACTGGGTGCTTGGTTCTGGGGACGTCCTTTCCTGACCAGTGCCCATATCCATATCGCTCCGCCGCTGTTGGGTGATATACATTTAGCCTCTGCGGCATTATTTGATGTCGGGGTTTATGTCACCGTCGTCGGTGCCACCATGTTGATGATTTCTGTTCTGGGTGACTCACGCCACTCCAGCATGGCTGGTCCAGTGTTGAAGGGGGAATAAAATGATTAGTCTGGAATTTTTACTTGCCTCTGCCATTGGCTTACTGTCTGCCACAGGAATTTACCTGATCTTGCGTGCACGTACTTTTCCCGTGGTTTTAGGACTGGCGATGATTGGTTATGCGGTCAATCTATTCCTGTTTGCCATGGGACGAATTCAGGTCAATGCACCTGCTGTACTGACTGAAACCACAAAAGTGACCGATCCTTTACCTCAGGCGCTGGTTTTGACTGCCATTGTAATTGGCTTTGCCACCACGGCCTTTATTGTCCAGCTGGCTTTGCGCAGCCGTTATGAAAGTGGTACTGACCACGTCGACTCGAAAGAGGAAATAAACCCGATTGACCCGCGTGAGGATGAGCCTTAATGAATGCCTTCATCCAGTTCTGGACTGAGCACACCCCAATATTCAGCATTTTAATTCCGGCATTTACTGGCTTTTTACTGGTTCTTTTGGGCAATCCCGGTACAGGTGCATTAGCACATGACTGGCGCCAGCCTTGGCGTCGTGGCATTAGTTATGTCTCGTCAATCCTGGGGTTAATCACTGCCATCGTGTATTTAATATTCGCCAGCAGCGGGCAAATTAGCACCTACAACCTCAGTGAGTGGTCTGCACCCTTTGGTATTGTGCTGGTTCTAGATCAGCTTTCTGCACTGATGCTAGTGCTGACCTATGCCTTGGCGACCCCAATTTTATGGTTTGCCAGCCATGCATGGGATACCCAAGGGCGTTATTTCCATGCCATGTTCCATTTTTTACTCATGGGCTTGTGCGGTGCATTCCTGACCGGGGATTTATTTAATTTATTCGTGTTCTTTGAAATCCTGTTAATGGCTTCTTATGTCCTACTTCTACATGGACAAGGCAAAGCCCGTTTTCAGCTGGGTATTCATTACGTCACCATCAACCTGCTGGCCTCTGCGCTGTTCCTGATTGGCTTAGGCATGATCTACGGCAGTGTCGGCAGCTTAAACATGGCCGATGTCGCACGTTTAATTCCGCTATTAGAACCGGATCAACATATCTTGGCCGTTGCAGGCGGCTTGCTGTTATTTGTGGTCTTTGGCATTAAGGCTGCGATGTTGCCGGTCGGTTTTTGGCTTCCGAAAACCTATGCCGTAGCCACGACTCCGGTGGCTGCCATTTTCACCATTATGACCAAAGTCGGCATTTATGCCATTCTTCGAGTCAATGGCACGATCTTCGATGACCGCTTAAGTCAGGACATTCTGGCCAACTGGTTACTTCCGATCGGTTTAGTCACCTCCATTTATGGTGTGATTGGAGCTATTGGCGCGGAGCGGTTACGCCGTTTTGTCGGCTTTATGATTTTGTCCTCCATTGGTACCCTGCTGATTGCCATTTCATTATTTAATACTTTGGCTTGGGCGGCAGGACTCTACTATCTGGTGCACAGTACCCTTATTGGTGCTGCATTTTATCTGCTCTGCGGCTGGATTACCTCTCAACGCGGGATATTCAAAGATCACTTCAACATCGCTCCGCAAATGAAACAGCAAAAAGCAGTGTCCCTCACCTTCTTTTTGATTGCCTTAATGATGGCGGGTTTACCCCCTTTTAGTGGCTTTTTAGGTAAGGTTTTTATCTTGCAGGCGACGTCACATTCCCCTTATCAAGGGGTGATTATTGGCGTGGTGTTGCTGGTGAGTTTACTCAGCATTATTGCGTTTACCCGGGTCGGTTTCATTCTGTTCTGGCGTGCTAGCAAACCTGAAACTCAAATGGATACTGAAGAATTTAAAGCGTATCAAGCTATACCCCATCATGCCCCAATACGCAATGACAAAACCATTTATCTGCTGTTGTCAGGCTTGGTGCTGTATATGGTTTGTGCCAATCCTATTCAGAAATACATGTTCAAAACGGCTGAACAGATCCAAAATAATACGTTATATGAGGGCGTGATTTTACACAGAGATGACTTGAATCAGGTGATTAGTGTACAACCTTACAACCCTGAAAATTTACCTGAAACCAAATATGGCGGTGAAACGGTCGATCCGAATGCGCATCTGATTCCGTATATCATCTCTAAAGATACTTTAGAAGGTGAGCACATTTCAGAATATAAGCAACGCCAGATCAAGCAACAGCACGGACAGCAATCCGCTCAGCCGGATGATGCCAAACTCAAACCTAGGGAGCCTTAAGCATGAAAACCTCATCGTTCTGGGAAAACTGGCTGCCTCATCCCTTTGTTTCCGTGATTGTGGCTTTAAGCTGGATCATGCTGGCGCATAGTCTGGATCTGGCAACCTTGCTGATGGCCTTATTGCTGGGCATTGTCATTCCACGTTTAGTCAAACCCTTTATTGGCAATACCCCCAATATTCACTGGATTCTGGCGGTAAAATTATTCTTTGTAGTGTTATGGGACATTATTGTTTGCAATATTAAAGTGGCCAAAATGGTTCTTGGACCTACCCACAAGCTGCATCCCAAATGGTTCCGTGTGCCTTTGGAAACCCAGCATGAACAGGTCAATGTTTTACTGGCCCTCATTATTACCACTACACCAGGTACAGTGACGGCAGGGATTGATGATGATCGTGGCGACATTCTGGTGCATGCCTTGAGTACCGATAATGCCGAAGTCGATATTATCGAAATTAAAAATCGTTATGAAAAAGCGCTGATCGAAATCTTTGATGTGGAATTAGGAGAAGATTCATGACTATTTTGCCTTATGCACTCGGCTTGTGTATGGTCGCAATTACTATTTCCATGTTTCTTTGCCTGATTCGTATGGTGGTAGGCCCATCCATTGTAGACCGGCTTTTAGCATTGGATACCCTGTTTCTGAATGCGACCTGTCTGGTGGTTATTCTCGGTATCTACTGGACCAGTACCTCTTTATTTGAGGGGGCTTTACTGGTGGCCATGCTTGGATTCGTATCTACCGCAGCTCTGGCACGTTACTTTACCACTGGCCACGTGGTCGATTAGGAGCAACCGCAATGCAACTTATCATGGAAATTCTGGTCTCGATATTTTTGTTGATCGGCTCATTCTTCATGCTGGTGGGCGGCATTGGTATGGTGCGTCTGCCAGATTTATTTATGCGCCTGCATGCACCGACCAAATCTAGTACTTTAGGTCTGGGTAGCTTCCTGATTGCAGCCATGATTTTTTCTGCTTTTCAGGGACGCTTTGGTTTTGCCGAACTGTTGCTGACTTTACTGGCGTTCATAACCGCACCCGTGTCTGCAAATTTAATGGCACAAGCTGCCTTGCACTTACGTTTACGCTCAACCAGTGGTGAAGCACCTGAAGCGCTTGAGCGTCCTTTACCTTGGCAACGAAGCCGTCGTCGTGCTCCGCCAAACCCAAATAAATCACCTGATGATCTAGACTAAAATCAGCCCAGATTTAAAGGTATAAAAAAAGCCACCCGAAGGTGGCTTTTTTGTTTAGTGATTATTCATCATCTTTTTTTGCATCATCAGTAGGAGGTAAATCCTTCACTGCTTCTGCAATCAGACCAAACATGTAGTTACCATATGCGTTGGTTTTGTCGTAATGGAAACGCAAACGAGGCGTTATCCGTGTCTTGATGCGACGACTCAGTTCATGACGCAAGAAACCAGATGCTTTGTTCAAGACATCTAAAGTTTCCTTGTTTGCCGCTTCACTTTGCTCATCGCCCAGCTCACGTCCCATTACAGTTACATAAACTTCGGCATATCCTAAATCTGGGCTAACTTTAACCGCAGAGATGGTCACCAGACCACCTAAGCGTGGATCTTTCAGCTCTTGGCGGATCAGTTCAGACAATTCTCGCTGAACTGAATCTCCCATACGCTTCAGACGTTGACTACCCGCCATTAAAGACTCCGTTTAATCAGTTGAACATCATATACTTCGATCTTGTCTTGTACTTTGATGTCTTTATAGCCTTTTACTGCAAGACCACATTCCATACCGGCACGAACTTCTTCAACCACTTCTTTATAGCGACGAAGAGATTCAAGCTCACCCTGGAACACCACCACATCATCACGAAGTACACGGATTGGCTTGTTACGGTGTAACATACCTTCAAGCACCATACAGCCTGCAGCTGCACCGAATTTGCTTGAGTGGAATACTTCACGTACTTCAGCCACACCCAGAATCGTTTCACGATGTTCAGGAGCAAGTTTACCGCTCATCGCTGCTTTCACGTCATCAATCAATTGATAGATGATGCTGTAGTAACGAATGTCGATACCGTCTGCATCTGCTTTTTGACGCGCAGTGTTGTCCGCACGAACGTTAAAGCCGAGAAGAACTGCTTCAGAAGATTCAGCCAGTGTTACGTCAGACTCAGTGATTGCACCGACACCTGAACCAATAATACGTACTTTTACTTCGTCAGTTGCAAGTTCAGCAAGCGCCACGTGTAATGCTTCCAATGTACCGCGTACATCAGTCTTAAGCACCACGTTGACGATAGGCACATCTTTCTTGCCCATAGACGCCATGATGTTTTCAAGACGCATTGCAGATTGACGCTCAAGACGTTTTTGGCGTTCACGATCCATACGCGCATCGGCAACTTCACGTGCTTTTTTCTCGTCATTCACAACAAGAACTTCGTCACCTGCCATTGGCGCTTCTGGAAGACCCAGAATTTCCACAGGAATCGAAGGACCTGCCGATTTAATACGTTGACCGTTTTCATCTGTCATCGCACGAACACGACCATAAGATGAACCAGCAAGAACTAAATCACCTACTTTCAAGGTACCGTTTTGTACAAGAATAGACGCAACCGCACCACGACCCTTGTCTACACGTGCTTCGATTACCACACCTTGTGCAGCACCTTCTTCAGACGCTTTCAATTCAAGCAATTCAGATTGAATCAAAATCAAGTCTAGAAGTTCATCGATACCTTGACCAGAATGTGCTGAAACCATGGCTACTGGTACATCACCGCCCCATTGTTCAGGCACGATTTCTTTAGTCGTCAATTCGTTCAATACGCGATCTGGATCGGCAGATTCTTTATCCATCTTGTTGATTGCAACAATGATGGGTGTACCTGCAGCACGCGCGTGATCAATTGCTTCAGCAGTTTGTGGCATTACACCATCATCCGCTGCAACAACAAGTACCACGATATCAGTTGCTTTAGCACCACGTGAACGCATTGAAGTAAACGCTGCGTGTCCCGGAGTATCCAAGAAAGTGATAATGCCTTTATCGGTTTTAACGTGATAAGCACCGATATGCTGGGTAATACCACCCGCTTCGCCTGCAGCCACTTTGGTGCGACGGATACGGTCAAGCAGCGATGTCTTACCATGGTCAACATGACCCATGATCGTTACTACAGGAGCACGAGTTGTTTGAGCACCACGTGCTTCTTCAGCCGCTTCAAGCAAGTTATCTTCAGCCTGAGTATCAGAAACTAGAACTGGGTTGTGGCCCATTTCTTCAACCACAAGTGCTGCAATCTCTTGATCAATGGCCTGGTTCTGAGTAACCAGTTCACCCATTTTCATCAGTGATTTAATGACTTCACGAACCTTGATTGCCATTTTCGCTGCTAAGTCAGCAACAACAATAGTTTCACCAATTTCGACATCATAAACCTGTTTTTTAACAGGTTTTTCAAAGCCATGCTTGTTGCCCTGACTGGTTTTTAGACCACGTTTAGGCTGTTTACTAAAGCTTTGCTCTTCCTGACCACGACGTCCACCTTTTTTCGGTGCACGTGTACTTGTGGTATTACCACCACGTTTGATTTCTCGGTCTTCTTTGGCAAATGAATCTTCATATGCTTGGCCCACGAGCCCCGCAGCCAATGGAGAATCATCAACAACACGAATGGTTGCAGTGGTATCTTCAGAAGTGTATTTCGACGCCATCTGACGCATTTGTTCAAGCGTACGTTGTTGAGCTTCTTCAGCCGACTTACGACGTGCTGCTTCTTCAACTGCTTTTAACTGTGCAGCTTGAGCTTCACGTAATTTTTTCTGTTCAGCTGTTTCAACTTGCTTAACTGTTTGTTTTACAATCGGTTTGTTGTTTGACTTACGTGTCACAACAACAGCAGCTTTAGATACTTCTTGCTTAGCCGTTTCTTGCTTAGCGGCCGCACGCATTGCTTCTAAAGCTTGTTTTGCTTTAGATACCGGTTGTTGCTTAGACTCTTCAGCTTTCGCTGCTGGCTTTGGCTCAGCTTCACGCGAGTTTTGTTCTGCCTGAGCCTTGGCTAAAGCTTCAGCCTTAATTTGTTCCGGATCCGGCTTAACAAATGTATGCTTCTTACGAACTTCTACATTAATTGTTTTCGCCTTACCTGATGTACTGGCCACTTTAGCAGTACTGGTTGTTTTACGTTTCAACGTGATTTTTCCTGCATGCCCATCGTCTTGACCATGAACTTTCTTCAAATGGTTAACGAGGGTATTTTGTTGTTCAGTGGAAATAATATCTTCAGCTTTACGTTGTGGTAAACCTGCGTCACGAACCTGCTCTAGGAGCTTCTCAACGGGGCGATCCACGCTGAGAGCCAACTCTTTAATCGACTTGTCCGTCATATATTTCCTCCTAGTTAAACCATGATTCGCGCGCTTTCATAATAAGTTGACCCGCTTTTTCCGCGCCTAAACCTTCAATATCTTCAATATCGTCAGTGGCTTGGTCAGCTAGATCATCTACAGTTACCACACCGCGAGCCGCAAGGGCATATGCGATTTCCTGTGTCATCCCTTGCATTGCCACAAGTTCTGCACTTGGTTCTTGAATGTTTTCTTGTTGTTTTAACGCGTCTGCCAATGTAATTTCTTTCGCACGGCTTTGCAATAATTCAACAGTATCAGCATCCAACTCAATTTCATCAAATGTTTCAGCTGGAACATAAGCAATTTCTTCAAGTGAAGTAAAGCCCATCTCAACCAAAGCCATTGCCAAATCTTCATCAATATCCAGACGGCTAACAAACATGTCGAGATATTGCTGAGCTTCGTTTTGTTGGCGTGCGTAGAATTCTTCTTCGAGCATCATATCCAGTTTGTAGCCTGTCAATTCAGAGGCTAAACGGACATTTTGACCTTGTGAACCAATCGCACGTGCCAACTGATCGCTTGCTGCGAAAATGATATCTGCACTGTGAACATCTTCATCAATCACAATACTTGATACATCTGCAGGTTCTAAGGCACTGGCGATGTACTGTGCTGGATCATCAGACCACACCACCACATCAATACGCTCACCATTCAATTCTGATTGTACGGCCTGGATACGTGTACCACGCATACCAATACATGCACCTACAGGATCAATACGGTGATCGTTGGTTTTCACAGCAATTTTAGCACGAACGCCTGGTTGGCGTGCAGCTGCTTTAATTTCAATGATTTCTTCAGAAATTTCAGGAATTTCTTTCTTCATCAACGCAATCAGCATTTCAGGACGGGCACGTGACAATAACAGTTGTGCACCACGACCTTCACGATTCACGCTATATAAAATCGCGTTTACACGTTGCTTAGGACGAAGAATCTCTTTAGGAATCATTTCTTCACGAGCAAGATATGCTTCAGCATTGTCACCCAAGTCAATAATAAAGCCATCTTTGGTTTGTTTTTTCACTTCACCGTAGATGAGTTCACCAACTTTAGATTCATAGGCATCAGCGACTAGAGCACGTTCAGCTTCACGAATTTTTTGCACAATCACCTGTTTGGCAATTTGTGCAGCAATTCGACCGAAATCAATTGATTCAACTTCGAGTTCACGAATATCACCAATTGACCACTGGGCAGGATCGACATCCGAAATCGCATCCTGACATGCAGGCATTTCGTGATCTTCATCAGCCACTACTTCCCATTGACGGAAAGTACGGTAATCACCTGTTTTACGATCGATTTCTACACGTAAACGTGCTTCTTCCGAGTTTGTGCCTTCATAAAATTTCTTTTTAGTCGCAGCTACAAGCGCTTGTTCTAGCGCTTCAAAGATCGCTTCACGAGGTACACCTTTTTCGTTACTAACCGTTTCTACTACGGTAAGAATTTCACGTGCCATAACTCACCTATTCGTTCAGATTCTTATTTATTGGATAAATTAATCTTGGTAAATCAAATTTGCTTTGTCGATATTATGACTATCAATTTCAAGAACTTGTTGTTTTTCAACTTCTACTTGAATGATTTCATTTTCAAGATCAACAGCAATCAGTTTTGCTTGAAATTTACGACGGTTATCTACAGCACTAATCAGACGTAATGCGACTTGCTGTCCAATATAGGCTGGCATTTGTTCGAGCTGGAAAAATGGACGATCCCAACCTGGAGAAGAGACTTCAAGAGAATATTCACCAGAAATTGGATCATGTACATCAAGCATGGCACCCACTTGCTGTGTTACGCGAACACAATCTTGTACGCCGATACCTCGACCCTGCTCTAGTTCGCCTTCTTCATTCATAACAGGCTGTGCATCTGTTTCGCCTGCTTTATCAATATAGATACGCAATAAAGAACGTTTTCCTTGAGGAATAAATTCGATTCCCCAAAGATCTACATTGCATGCTTGCACTGCAGGAGCGATTAAGTCTTGGAGTGCTTGAGTTTTATTTGATAGCTTCATTTACTCTCGTTATTAAGGTGCGATTTAATGGTCGCGGTGACCGGTTCAGACTAACTCAACTATATTAGTAGTGAAACATGACGATTTGACCAATAAATGTCGGACACTACACGATAGCCAATAAAAAAGGGCGTAATCGCCCCTATTTACACAGAAAAACCAAAGTCCACTGTGCAAAAAGGCCCACCTTTTTGTGAGCCTTTTAGAAACTTGGTAGCGGGAGCTGGATTTGAACCAACGACCTTCGGGTTATGAGCCCGACGAGCTACCAGACTGCTCCATCCCGCATCAACGTGCAAAAATTATATACAATCTGCTGATCATTTTCAATCAAAAACTCTTCAGCGATTGTTGGATTAAGTTGCACCTTAATCAAAAGTGGTAGCGGGAGCTGGATTTGAACCAACGACCTTCGGGTTATGAGCCCGACGAGCTACCAGACTGCTCCATCCCGCAACAACATTACAAAAAATTAATCTCACCTTAAATATTCAAGGTGCTTATTTCAGTTTGCATCTAAAATAAAGATTGGTAGCGGGAGCTGGATTTGAACCAACGACCTTCGGGTTATGAGCCCGACGAGCTACCAGACTGCTCCATCCCGCATCAACAGATTTGCTGCTTACACCAACTTATGTTCTGGATTATAAGTTGGTGCGGAAGGGGGGACTTGAACCCCCACGCCCGAAGGCACTACCACCTCAAGGTAGCGTGTCTACCAATTCCACCACCACCGCAGCTGTGTCGCATTCTAGTCGGATCAGACCCAAAAAGAAAGAACTAAATATATTTATTCGCCTGTTTTCGGTGCAACTGGTGAAGTTTCATTCGAATTCGCTGGAGCCGTGGTTGTTGTTTGTACCGATTTTAAGCTATAGGCATCACTGGTCTGCTTTTTGGCAAAAATAGCTAAACTCAAGCTCGTTACAAAAAACAAAGCGGTTAATATGGCAGTTAGACGGGTTAAAAAATTGGCTGAACCTGAAGCGCCAAAGACGGTTGCAGCACCGCCCCCACCAAATGAGGCACCTGCATCTGCACCTTTACCATGTTGTACCAGAATCAATACAATCATTAAAAGGGCTAAGATAATATGTACTACCAGCACAAAAGTTTGCATGCTGAACTCCTAATTATTTTGTATTTGCAAAAGCCTGAGCAATTTTATAGAAAGACTCTGCATTTAAAGATGCGCCACCAACCAGCGCACCATTAATATCTGGACAGGCAGCCAACTCTACTGCATTTTCTGGCTTAACACTACCACCATATAAAATCGCCATGCTTGCACCCAAAGGTGTAATTTGAGTCAAACCTGCACGAATTTTGGCATGCATTGCCTGTGCATCTTCAGGTGAAGCAGTTTTACCGGTACCAATTGCCCAGATAGGTTCATAGGCCACGATAATATTTTTCCACTGCTCAGCCTGCACCACTGCGGCAATATCACAGATTTGCTGCAAGACCACCTGCTCTGCCTGACCATTTTCACGCTGTTCCAAGCTTTCACCGACGCAATAAATAATGGTTAAGCCTGCATTTAAAGTATTCTTCACTTTTTCATTTAAAATTTGAGCAGTTTCAGCAAAAATCTCGCGACGTTCTGAATGACCAATCAGTACAAAACCGATCTGATGATCTTTCAATAGATCAGCACTCACCTCACCGGTATATGCACCCGTACCTGCAATACGAGAAACATCTTGGGCAACGGTATAAACAGAACGGGCTGAACTTGCCAATTCCGTTTGAACAGCACTCAACGCCAGCATAGGGGGCGCAATACCCAAATAGCAATTTTGTTCTTTGATTTCATTATTTTGCAATAATTTTTTAAAATCTTTTAGTAACGCTTTTGCGTCTGCCTGCATTGGGTTCATTTTCCAATTGCCGACAACCCAAGGAGTAATAGTCGAACCCGACATACAGTAACCTATTAAAAACAATTCATTAAACCGCGCACATTCTACACGGAATTCAAGATTTTTTAGAAAATTTTCACATGGCTTTTTTATCTCATTCTTATTTTTTTGCAACCTCGACTTTTACCCTAAAGAAAAAACTTCCTCCTGTAATTACGACTGGTTCAAAGTTTTATGTGATATTAAGTAGATGACAACATTTTAAGATATGGTATTTTTATCTAACAAAAGTATAATTCAAATATACCAATTATAAACAAATTGATTAAGCAGGCATATTTAAGCATGGCAGCATTACAAAGTTCACCTAGATTCACTGGTTTTATTCGGCGGTTGGTTGAAGATGGCTTAGTTTCTGCTGAAAATATGCAGAATGCGATCGTGAATGCCAAAAAAGCCAATCAGGATATTGTCCCTTTTTTAATTGATCAGTTAAAGATTTCAGCTCTAGATATTGCCGAGAAAATTTCTCAAGAATTTGGAGAGCCTCTTTTTGATTTGAGCGCCTATGATTCTGCGCAAATTATCCGAGAAGGGATAGATGAAAAACTCATTAGTAAACATTGTATTCTACCCATTTTTAAACGTGGTAATTTACTCTACGTCGCCACCAGCAACCCCACCAATATAGATGCAATGGATGCGATTCGCTTCAGCAGTAAAATGAATATTGAAGCGATTATTGTAGAACACCCAAAATTACACAAACTCATCGAACAAAATTTTACTCAAGCGGACAGTTTCGAGTTTTCTGATGAAGATATCGATCTCGATCTCGAACAAGAAGATTTCAACAAATCTGCGGATGAAGATGATGGTCCACCACAAGCGGATGAGGCCCCTATTGTAAAATATATCAATAAATTATTGATTGATGCGATTCGTATGGGTGCCTCCGATTTACATTTTGAACCTTATGAGAAATCATACCGTGTTCGTTATCGTATTGATGGCGTGTTACGTCAGATTGCCAATCCTCCCCTACAACTTGCTACACGCCTGGCCTCGCGTTTAAAAGTCATGTCACAAATGGACATTTCTGAAAAGCGCTTACCTCAAGATGGACGGATTAAGCTTAAGCTTTCAAAAACCAAAGCCATCGACTTTCGTGTTAACTCTTTACCGACCCTATTTGGGGAAAAACTGGTACTACGTATTCTGGATCCATCTAGTGCCATGCTAGGTATTGATGCCTTGGGTTATGAACCAGAGCAAAAAGAACTGTTTATGCAAGCCTTGGAGAAGCCTCAAGGCATGCTGTTGATTACAGGTCCAACCGGTTCTGGTAAAACCGTATCCCTGTATACGGGCTTGAATATTTTAAATCGCGAAGACACCAATATTTCCACTGCAGAAGATCCTGTAGAAATTAACTTGGAAGGAATTAATCAGGTCAATGTCAATGCTAAAGTGGGTTTAACTTTCTCGGCTGCGCTTAAATCATTCTTACGTCAAGATCCCGATATTGTGATGGTCGGTGAGATTCGAGATTTAGAAACCGCAGAAATTGCTGTTAAAGCTGCTCAGACGGGTCATATGGTAATGTCTACGCTACACACCAACAGTGCACCAGAAACCTTGACCCGTTTACGTAATATGGGCGTCCCTTCCTTTAATATTGCGACCTCCGTCAACTTGGTGATTGCACAACGTTTAGCACGTCGTTTATGCTCTCAATGTAAAGTACCTGCAGATATTCCGGAACCGAGTTTGTTAGAAATGGGTTTTAGAGAAGAAGATCTTCAACATGAAGACTTTCAGGTCTATCAACCTGTAGGCTGTTCCGAGTGCCGTGAGGGTTATAAAGGTCGTGTTGGTATTTATGAAGTCATGAAAGTGACACCTGAAATTTCGAAAATTATTATGGAAGATGGCAATGCACTAGAAATTGCAGCAGCATCTCAAAAATCGGGGTTTAATAATTTAAGACGTTCAGGATTAATCAAGGTTATGCAGGGGGTGACTTCCCTACAGGAAGTCAATCGTGTAACCAGTGAATAAATGAAAATTTAAAAATAAGGATAAATGCACATGGCTGCCAAAAAAGCACAGATGATGCCAACCTTCAGTTATGAAGGCATTGATCGTAAAGGGGAAAAGCTTAAGGGAGAATTACCTGCGCGTAATATGGCACTTGCTAAAGTGACTTTACGCAAGCAAGGAATTACCATTAAGACCATTCGGGAAAAAAGAAAAAATATTTTCGAAGGCTTAATGAAAAAGAAAGTCAGCACGCTCGATATCACTATTTTTACTCGTCAACTGGCAACCATGATGAAAGCCGGTGTACCCCTCGTGCAGAGCTTTGAAATCGTCGCTGAAGGCTTAGAAAATCCATCCATGCGTGAAGTTGTATTAGGGATTAAAGGTGAAGTCGAAGGCGGGAATACCTTTGCTGGTGCACTTAAAAAATATCCTCAATATTTTGATAACTTATTTTGCTCATTGGTTGAATCTGGTGAACAGTCAGGCGCCTTGGAAACTATGCTGGATCGCGTCGCAATTTATAAAGAGAAAAGTGAGCTTTTAAAGCAAAAAATCAAAAAAGCCATGAAGTATCCAGCAACTGTTGTAGTTGTAGCTGTTATTGTTACTATTATTTTGATGGTCAAAGTGGTACCGGTATTCGAAGAATTATTTAGTTCATTTGGTGCAGATTTGCCGGCCTTTACCAAAATGGTGGTGAATATGTCTGAATGGATGCAAAAATATTGGTTTATTCTGATCATTGCAGTTGGTGCAATAATTGCTGGATTCCTTGAAGCAAAAAAACGTAGTAAAAAATTCCGTGACTTCCTCGATAGAGCTGCACTTAAAGCACCTATTTTTGGCGATCTTGTTTATAAAGCCATTATTGCCCGTTACAGTCGAACCTTAGCGACTACTTTTGCTGCCGGTGTTCCCTTGATTGATGCCTTGGAATCTACAGCGGGTGCAACTAATAACGTGGTTTATGAAACTGCGGTAATGAAAATCCGGGATGATGTAGCAACCGGTCAACAATTACAGTTTGCCATGCGAGTGACCAACAAATTCCCTTCTATGGCTGTACAGATGGTCGCCATTGGTGAAGAGTCCGGTGCGCTGGATGCCATGCTGGATAAAGTTGCCACTCATTTTGAAAATGAAGTCGACAATGCAGTAGATGGCCTAACCTCAATGATGGAACCTCTAATCATGGCTGTACTTGGGGTACTGGTCGGTGGTCTGGTGATTGCCATGTATCTACCAATTTTCCAAATGGGCTCTGTGGTTTAATGCAAGAATTTATCGCTTATTTTATGATTAACCCAACTGCCTTATATCTTGCAGTTGGGCTTTTTAGTCTCTGTATTGGCAGTTTTTTAAATGTCGTGATTTATCGAACGCCTAAAATGATGGAACAGGAATGGCGGCAGGATTGTCAAATATTACTGCATCCCGAACAGGCCATGATTGATGAAACAAAGATCACCCTCAGCAAGCCTGATTCAACCTGTCCGAAATGCCAGACCCCCATTCGCTGGTATCAAAACATTCCTCTCATCAGCTGGCTGATTTTACGTGGTAAATGCAGTTCGTGCAAAAACCCAATCAGTATTCGTTATCCTTTGATTGAATTGTTGACTGCTGCGTGTTCCCTGATCATTGTGGCCGTCTTCGGTCCTACCCTACAGATGCTGTTTGGTCTAATCCTCACCTGGGTTTTGATCGCACTTACCTTTATTGATTTTGACACCCAGCTTCTGCCTGACCGTTATACTTTAACCCTGGCAGCACTGGGTTTGGGCATTAATAGCTATAGTATCTATACCAGTCCAATGTCTTCCATCTGGGGCTATATTATTGGCTTCTTATGTTTATGGATTGTCTATTATCTGTTTAAGATTATTACCGGTAAAGAAGGCATGGGCTATGGTGACTTTAAACTGCTGGCTGCCTTAGGAGCCTGGATGGGACCATTGATGCTCCCATTGATCGTATTACTTTCTTCTTTCGTTGGTGCAATCATTGGTATTATTCTGCTCAAAATACGCAAAGAGAACCAGCCTTTTGCATTCGGTCCTTATATCGCCATTGCCGGATGGATTGCATTTATTTGGGGTGAGCAGATTATGAAAATCTATTTAGGACAGTAATTTTTAGGTATATATATGATGTTTATCTTGGGTTTAACTGGAGGAATTGGTAGTGGAAAATCGGCCGCCAGTAAATGGTTTGAAACCCAGGGCATTACTGTGGTCGATGCCGATATTGTTGCCCGTGAAATTGTTGAAAAGGGCCAACCTGCTTTACAACAAATTCATGCTGCTTTCGGTGATTGGGTTTTATTAGAGAATGGCGAGCTGAATCGCCGGGCTTTACGTGAACACATCTTTAAAGATTCGGATGCACGTAAAACTTTAGAAAGCATTACCCACCCGGCAATTCGAGAGTCCATTATTCAACAACTGCAAGCGGCAACCAGTCCTTATGTGATTCTGGTTTCTCCTCTGCTGTTTGAAACTAGCCAGCATGAACTGACTGATCATACCTTGCTCATCGATGCATCGATTGATTTGCAGATTCAGCGGGCGGCTATGCGTGATCACCAGTCCATTGAACAAATTGAAAAAATTATTCAGTCCCAGATGCCACGTGAACAAAAACGTCGTTTGGCGGATGATATTGTGCTGAATGATGGTCATCTTGATCATCTCTACAGTCATTTAAAGCCATTACATGAAGCTTATTTAAAACGCTAAGCTATAAAAAAGCAGTCCTTTAAGACTGCTTTTTTTGTTGCTCAATTCGCTGTTTCAAACTGTCTTGATGACCAATCCAGCGCCAAGGCTGTATTGCACCAATTGCCATCCCGATCAAGCCACAAATAATGGCCACACTTAAAGGCTCACCCAAAAGTGGTACGGCCAGAATTGCTGCCATAAACGGTGCCAAAGTGACTATACTTCCTGCCTTGAATGCACCCAGACGCTTAATAGCTTCTACATAAGTCAGTGTAGCGACAATCACCACAAAGATCCCGTGAAAAACCACCTGTAACAGTAAATGCATAGGTTCAGGCGCAGTTAAATTTTTCGGCAGAAACAGCAGATAAATTGGTACATAAACAATTGCCGACCAGATAGCAACACCGGCCATGGAATGCCAGGCAGAGAGTTGCCATTGCCGTAATAGCACGGTAAAAATGCCCCACCAGATCGCACTCAGGAAAAAGAGCATGTCGCCAAAACCAAAGGCCACTCCGGTTTCCTGATACATCAAAAAGCTCATGGCAGTGATCGCGCTCAGCATAATCACCAAACTAACCCAGATGTGTTTATCTAAAGGCTGTTTAAATAATACAAGCCCAGCTACGGCTGTACACAGTGGAAGACAACCATTCAGGAAAATGGCGGCATGGGCTGCAGGCACATAATGAAATGCCGTATAAGAGGTTAAGCAATACGCTACCCCGCCGATCATCGCCAGCAGAAAAGGTTCTTTTTTCCATAAAAAAGCAGTATCTTTTTTATAGAGCAAAATAGGCATTAAAATACAGAAAGCCAGCGCAAAACGTAGTGCTGTGATATCCCAAGCACTAATTCCCCACTGGGCATTCAGGCGGGAAGTAATGGTAAATCCTCCCCAAATACACATGGTAATGGCGACATAAAGATAACCTTGAGACCGGGGAGACATAGCAAACAACTTTTAAATTTGAAAGAAAAAAAATTACACGTTACGTTGACGGCAAGCTTCATACAGTGCCATCCCTGTGGCAACACTGACATTTAAACTCTGCAAGTTTCCTGCCATTGGAATATAGACCGTCTGATCACATTGCGACTGGGTAATCGGACGTAGACCGGTATCTTCAGCACCCATCACTATACATACTGCTGTACCGGTAAAATCAAACTTATCCACTGGTAAGGCTTTTTCATCCAGCATGGTTCCGACTACACGGACATTAAATTCATCTTTGATATTGCCCAAAGTACGCGCCAGATTGGTCACCTGAATAAACTTCACCTTTTCTGCGCCACCTGCAGCCACTTTACGTGCTGTTGGCGTTAGGCTTGCAGAACGATCACGTGAAACCACTACTGCTTCCACACCCATGGCAGCCGCTGTACGAATACATGCGCCCAAATTGTGCGGATCGGTGACCTGATCCAGTGCCAGTAACAGCGCTTGAGGATTTTGCTTCAGTACTGCATCCAGATCCTGTTCATTCAACACCGGATGTGGGCGTACTGCCGCCACTACGCCCTGATGAAAAGGCTGGCCTGCCAGTTTTTCCAGCTTGTCACGACTGGCTTGCTGTACACTGATGCCGAAGGGTTCAGCCAGAGCCAGCACATTTTTCAAACGCTGGTCATCACGACCTTTTAAGGTAAATAAAGTCAGTACGCGCTCAGGCTCGAGTTCCAATAATGACTCCACCGAGTGAACGCCATAATAATATTCTGGTTTTGCCATGAACGGCCTCTAAAATTTATGCTGATAATACAAAAAAGAAAAATCCTGCAAAGCAGGCTTTACAGGATTGATGCTTGAATCTAGTTTAACCGATTCAAGTTAAAAATTCTTTGTCTTCTCTAGAACGAATGCTTAGCCTTCGAAATGACAGACATAATCGAGTACGTCATCGGTCTCGATTTTGAAACGGCTATTGCCTGGTACATAAAAAGATTGACCGGCACGAAACAATTCACTTTCGATTTTGTCGCCAATTTGTACACGACACTCACCTGAAATAATTTCCATACGTTCAGGCACATGCGTTTGAAAGGTTAATGCCTGTTCTGTTGGCAAAATCACCCCTAAGGTTTTTTTGGTGCCATCTTCAAACTGTACGGTATGACTGATACACAATCCATCGAAATAAACATTCGACTTTTTGACAACCGAAACGTGATCAAACTGATTTGACATGCGTATTCTCCAGATAATGCGCATTTATAATTTTTGCTCGAGCTAGTTTAAAGCTGAGCATTAAACTAATCAATCGCTGTTTCATCCCGCTAAATCAATATTTTTCAAATTTTTACAAATATTTTTTTAGGCTGAAGAAGAAAACGAACGAGCCGTGCACGAACATCTTCAATAATGAAATTATATGCACAAATTGCGGCTGATGTTTCCCCGACCAAAGGTGAATAGCATTCTTTGTTCTGATTCATTCTTGAAAGTAGTTGCATTACTCTGGCTCTAGTCGGGTTCAGGTTTTGCAAGGCTGAATCAAGGGATGAATGAGATTTTTGATCTTTTTATAAAAACAGGGTTTAAGTGATCGATGGAAAATTTTAATCAGCTATTTTCAACTGCAAGTTTCATTTTCTTTGCCCAGATAAGGTAAGATATTGATGTTTTAAATCCTTTTAAAATAAAAGCTGTCTTGTGACCAAAACAAAATTTCACTATCTTAGATTAAAACTTTTCGCAGCTTGGATGCGTTTATGCTGACACATTTAACTCTGATCAATTTTGCTTTAGCCGATCATTTAGCCATTGATATTGAACAAGGTTTCAATGTCCTGACAGGCGAAACCGGAGCGGGTAAATCATTATTACTGGATGCCCTGTCTGCTTGCCTAGGCGAACGTACCGATACCAATTACGTGCGTTTTGGCTCGGATAAAGCCGATGTGACCGCTATTTTTAGTTATCAGGAACAGAGCCCTGAAGCCCAATGGCTAAAAGCACATGAGTTGGATGATGAATCAGGTGAAATTCATTTAAGACGGGTGATTTTTGCCACGGGTCGTAGTAAAGCCTGGATTAATGGCCGTCCAAGCAGTCTGTCTGAACTGAAAGAGATTGGCCGTTTATTGGTACAACTGTATAGTCAGCACAGCCAGCAACAACTGTTAGAACCGCCCTATCCCAAGCACTGGCTGGATCGTTACAGCAACTTTTATCAACCTGCGCAAGATGTGCGTAATGCCTATAGCACCTGGCAAAAAGATATCCGTCAGCATCAGGCGGCTTTAGATGCTCAGGCCACCCGTAAACAGCGCATTGAAACGCTAGAGTTACAACTGGAAGAACTCGAAGAGCTTAGCCAGATTGACTATAAAGAGATTGAACAGGAATTTGACCGTTTAAGCCATCACGAACATATCATGCTGGACTGCAGTTATAGCTTAAATGTGCTGGATGAAGCAGAACAAAATCTGACCCAGGAACTGGCTTCAATTATTCGCCGTCTGGAATCACATGCCGGTCGTAGCGAACAACTTTCCGAAATCTATAATTCACTGATCAATGCACAAAGTGAAATAGATGATGCAACGGCAAATTTGCGGCAGTTTATCGATCGTCAAAGTTTCGATCCTGAACGCATGGAAGAGTTGAACTCGCAACTGGAAATTTTCCACCGTTTCGCGCGAAAATACCGCACTCAACCAGAAACCTTAAAAGAAGAATATCAGGCCTGGCAAGCTGAACTTGAGCAATTGCATCAGCTGGAAGACCCGGAAACCCTGGCTGAACAAGTCGAGTTATCACATCAGGATTTTTTAGCCAAAGCCCAATATCTGGATGAAATTCGCCGTGAAGCTGCGGTGCCTTTGGCGAAACAATTGACTGAACAGGTCAAACAGCTGGCTTTGCCGGAAGCCTATTTTGAATTCAAGTTTGAACCTTTGGAACAGGCAGGCGCTGAAGGTCTCAGCTTTATTCAATTGCTGTTTACTGCAAACAAGGGAATACCACCGCAGCCTTTGGCACGCGTGGCCTCCGGGGGTGAATTGTCGCGTATTGCCCTGGTTATGCAAGTCATGAACGCGGAAAAAACCGAATCGGAAGTGCTGGTCTTCGATGAAATTGATGTCGGGATTAGCGGTGGAACAGCGGAAATGGTCGGTCGTTTACTGGCAGATTTGGCCCAGCATGTACAGATTTTATGTATTACCCATCAGGCTCAAGTGGCAGCACAGTCCGATCAACATTTACTGGTGAAAAAACTCCAGACCGATCCGGCCAGCAGTACCATCATCAATCTTGCAGAAGAACAGCGCATTGATGAACTGGCGCGTATGACCGGCGGTGTCGAAATTAATGACACCACACTGCAACATGCCAAGCAGTTACGTCAACTTAAGTTTCAACAGGTATAAATTTGAGGTTTAAATCACAAAAAATGATTGGCGAAACCCAATTAGTTTAGTAACTTGGTCATAAGCGCTTTATTAATTTAATCAGTTTTTGATTTTAAGGGGGAATGGCTTAGATGACTAAACAATATCTGACACATCGCTGTCTCATTGCACCTCCTGATTTGGGCGATGATTTTTTTGCCAATACCGTTATTTATCTGGCACGCCATGATGAAGATGGTGCGCAAGGTATTATCATCAATCGTCCATCCGGTCTTTCAATCAAGGAATTGTTGAATGACCTGGAAATTGAAGCAGATAACGTCAATCCCCATGCAGTCTTGCAAGGCGGACCGTTGCGCCCCGAAGCCGGTTTTGTACTGCATACCGGTCAGCCGACCTGGCATTCATCCATTGCTGTCGGTGAAAATGTCTGTATCACTACCTCGAAAGATATCTTGGATGCCATCGCCCACAATGAAGGCGTTGGACGCTACCAAATTGCCTTGGGCTATGCCAGCTGGGGCAAAAATCAACTGGAAGCAGAAATTTCCCGTGGTGACTGGCTAATCTGTGATTCAGATATGGATTTAATATTTAACTTACCTTATGACGACCGCTGGGATGCTGCCTATAAAAAAATGGGCCTAGACCGTACCTGGCTGTCATCAGAGATTGGACATGCCTGATTTATCACAACCGCACATGATCATGGCATTTGATTTTGGTACCCAGAAAATGGGCATGGCGGTGGGTCAATCGCTGATTGAAAGTGCTAATCCCCTAGCCCTGTTTCCCATGAAAGACGGCATTCCGAACTGGGATGCTTTACTGAAAATTGTCAAACAGTATCAACCAACCTTATTTCTTGTCGGTTTACCTTTGAATATGGATGATAGCGAATCTGAACTTTCAGCCCGTTCGCGTAAATTTGCCCGGCGTCTGCGCCATCAAACCAATATTGAAACCTTGATGGTCGATGAACGCCTGACCACCCGTGAAGCACGTGATGAACTGGATCATTATCAAGCTCAGGGGCGTGGCAAAAAATTAGCTGCGGACAGCATCGCGGCAGCCTTATTCATCGAGAGCTGGTATCGAAATCCTGAAGGTATCGCACCGTAAAGATAAAAAACATCTTTTAGAATAATGCCAGTCCGTTCAATAATTGACTGGCATTATTCTTATAAATTCAGCATTTTGTTTGATACACGGAAACGTCATCCGCAATTGTTTGAGGCATGAGGTGCATTGCACCGCAAGATTAAAAAAGTGGTTGTTTCTGCGATACATTCTTTAGTTGATGGTAATGGACGAGTTTTGCGGATGACAAATGGTTTTGGTTACTTTTGCCAAAACAAAAGTAACATACGAGCTGCAAAAATTTAATTTAAGGCAGTAAGACTCTGTCATGAACCACTTAATTAAGGGGTTGTTATCAACTCCTTAGATCAGCATTAATCTCTCGTATGCTTTTTTTGAAATGAACAAGGCTAAATTTATGGCTGATCTTTTTTCAGAATATGTACGGTCGCAGTACGTCCTGCCACAAAAGCCAGCTGATTCTTAGGCAGCTCATCTATCACAATTTTAACCGGAACACGCTGTGCCAGCCGTACCCAGCTAAAGGTGGGATTCACATTGGCAAGCAAACCCGTAGTAGATGTACGTTCGCGGTCTTCAATCCCGGAAGCAATGCCCTGCACATGGCCTTTGAGTTTTTGCGCATCGCCCATCAACTGAATGGTTGCCGGAGCACCAACATAAATCTTGTCGAGTTTGGTTTCCTCAAAATAACCCACGACATAGAGCTGCTGACGATTTAACAGTGCAGCCACTGCCTGCCCCACTTTGACATAATTACCTTCCCGCAATTCAAAATTGGATAAGGTACCATCAGTCGGCGCCACCACTTCAGATCGGTTTAAATTCAGTTCTGATAAGTGCAGATTACTATTCGCCACTTCAATCAAGGCTTTTTGCTGCACAATATTGGCTTTAGCCTGTTCAATTGCAGCCAGCATTTGCTCATGTTCGGCATGCGACTGATCACGCGCTGCAAAGATCTGGTCCTGTTCCTGTTTCGAAATCGCTCCCTCCATCAGGTTGGCATAGCGGATGGCATTTTTATCTGCCAACTTGATATTGGCCTGAGATTTCACCAGATTGGCTTTGGTCTGAGCCAGTTCGGCCTCGGCGGCAGCCAAACTGGCTTTGGCTTTAGACAAATCCGATTTGGCCTGTTCCACATCCAGGGTTTGACGGGCCACATCAATCTTAAACAACACCTGCCCTTTTTTCACGGTCTGGTTATCCTGCACCAAGACGTCAGTGACCAAGCCAGAAACATCGGAAGAAACCTGAATCACATCGCCCCGTACACGACCATCACGGGTCCAGGGCTCAGAATTGTAATAATCCCAAATGTGTTTTACCGCCAAAATTGCCACGACCGCGACTAAAATAAATAGTACCGGTCGGACGACTTTACGCAAGTCTAAGGATGTCATGGAAAAACCTCATTCATTTCAAAAGATAGCTGCTTAGCCCAAGCAGACGATAAAACCCCAATGCACCAGCCACAGCAACACCAGATAAATACAGAGATAAAAAATATTCGGTAACGCAATCCAGCCCTGCTCCACAAAACGGTCAAGCACACGCATCAACAGACGCAGAAGAACATAAGCCAGCACCGCCTGAATCAGCAGAACTGGGACATACACCCCATAGACATTTAACTCACCCATGAACAACTTCTCCAAGTTCAGTGTGGTCTTGAGGCTGTATCGGCTCATGACACAGGCTGCTGCGAATATTGTTTAAAGAAATCTGAATCCGCTGGGCAATTTCCGTCTGCTCCAAATGCTGTGTCTCTTTTTTTAACTGTCTGATTTTTAAAACAACCTGTTGATGAAGATTTGAAATTAACTGCGTTTGTGCATTTTCTTTGGCACGAAAATAGTCATCTAGACTTTGTTGCAGATCTTCCAGACTAGTCAAAATGGCTTGATCAGAAGCAAGTCGATTCATTAGCTCTTGCAATCGTGTCAGGTCAATTACCGCGCTGGTTTCCACCAAAGCCAGATTAATCTGGAGCTTTAATTTTTCTGACTGAACCATCTTGGTATTCAATATTCCAATCCGGTCTAACATGCTGCGCAAATGGGTCCGGAATTGCACACCGTAAGGAAGATATAAGGCTTGACGAATTGCCTTGTAATGCAGCGACAAAATCCGCTGTACCGTGATTTCAGGAGACATCGCCCGAACCAGATGAATGATATAAATTGAAATAATCGGTCCCAGCACAGAACCGATGGTGGCATCAAAGAAAAAAACCTGATCCAGTGCGTAATGGTTTTGCAAGTTCAAGCCCATGATGGTTCCCATCAATAAGGGCAAGGCAATCCCGGTGAGTGGCGGATGGGGAAACATCATCAGGCAATAAATCACAAAAGGGGCCAGTACCAGTGCCAATTCCCAGAACGAGGTCACGTGCGGGAAAATGCCATAGGCATAAATAAATACCATCACCCCTGCATAAATATTGCCACGCACAAATAGCTTGAGCGCCGGTACCGGATTATCCATCGCAGTTAAAATACAGGCACTAATCGCTGCCATTTCCGCCATCATAAAACCGGCTTTCCAGCCACTTAAAATCCAGAATCCTGTAGCAATGATCACCACAATAAATGCGGAAATCCCGCCCCGTAGCGCAATCCCATGGTCACGGTGTAAATTCGGATAGGTCGTGCTCAGGGGAGTTACGCTTTCAGGCAGTGAAGCATCGCCCTGTTGAAGACGCTGCCAAATCAGTCTGATCGCACGAATATTCTGGATGAAATGGCGAATATCCATTTTCAGGCTGGCCAAAATTACCTGCTGTTCAGCAGGTGCAGTTGCCATTAAATGGGCAAAATCCTGTTCAAAATTTTCAGGTAACTGATTTAATGTCTGCTCCTGAATATCCTGATCAGCTTTTAAAAATGCCGCACTATGATTGTGGATCACCTGAAGCTGGGTACGGTAACGACTATCGGCTTGATCCAGCTGCTTGACCCGCTCCGCCATCGCCACCAGATTCGCCACCAGCATGCTCAGTTGATGCAGCATTTCCTGCAACGGTTTGGTCATCCCCTGCAAGGTTGATTTTTCATAAGACAGGTGCACGGCCATGACATGAATTTCAGCAATATCACGCGCAAGCTGACTGAGTGCGGTACTGTAATTTCCCAGTTTGGAGGGATCCAGTAAAATTTGGTCAAATAAGGTTTTGGTGTCCTTAAAGGACTTAGACACCTTTGAGGCTACGGCTGGACCAATATGCAGCGGGAAAATTGTCGTAGTTACAATGGCACTACAGACCACCCCCACCATAATCTCTAAAAAACGTCCCATTGCCATATCAAACATCGATACCGTGTCGATGTTATAAATAATGTTATAGCTGATAATGACCGTGGTATAACCCGCCAGCATAAATACATAGCTACGCGGGGTCCGATCAAGCATTGAGATATATAAGCAAAACCCCACCCATGCGGCCAAAAACAAAGTAAATAGCCACGGCGTATTAATCAGCAGCGGAGTCACTGCAACCGAAACCACTGCTCCGAATAAGGTTCCAAGTGCCCGGTATAAACTTTTCGAAGAAGTCATCCCGGAAAAGGGATTGGCAATCACAAACACTGTTCCAATTGCCCAGATGGGATAAGCCAGATTCAGCGCAAAGGCCACATACAGGGCAAGCATGCCTGCCAAAAACGTTTTAATCGCAAAAATCCAGTCCATCTTGCTGGGACGAAATGCGAGTACTTGTTTGGTAAGCAGCATGGACGAATCTCAAATTAGGGTTTAGACCTTCTCCCCTAATTTTGTAACGACGACTCCTAGCACGATCCACCCTGAAGATGGATCATGTCAAAATAGACATGTTTAAACATGTCATCAAAGATGAGCGTCATTCAAAATGAATGGAGAAGATTGCACAGCATTTATGCCTGTGAAATAGAACAATAAAACAGCTAACCAAATTAGGTTAAAAATTCATCATTGGATATTTATTTGTTTTATTCTTTCAAAAAGACCTTATAAAGTCAATAATAATATCTTATTATGATAATTAAGCTTAAACAAACAAGATATATTAAATATCTTGTTATTTATTTCCTCATGCTGCATGGAAAATATTTTTGAATGCTGACAAATACGGCATTGTCTCAACAAAAGCCCTGCTCTACCTGATTTTTTGTTATAAAGTAATATTGATTCGTTTCTCTTTTATATGCTTTGACCAAGCAGGTACTTATGGCACTTTCTAGTTTTGGTAAGATTCTCACCGTTTTGGATTTATTTTCGGTGTCTCGCCCTATTATTAATGTGGACATTATTAGTGAGGAATTAGGACTCTCTAAGCCCACAAGTTACCGTTATTTAAAAGAATTGGTTTCGGCAGAATTGTTGCAGCGCCTCAGTGGAACTTCAGGTGACTATACGCTCGGCTCGAAAATTGCCGTGCTGGATTATATTTCCCGCACCACCGACCCTTTGGTACAAATCAGCATTCCCTTTATGCAGCAGATTGTAGAGCGTACTGAATTCGGCTGTCTGCTTACGCATTTAAATTATGATTCATGTATTGATATTCATCACGAATTGTATAAAGACCTGACCACGCTCATTTATGGCCGTGGTTGTCCTCGACCGATTTATAAAGGCTCTTCTGCCAAGGTGATTCTGGCTCATTTGCCGAAACAGCGGATCATAGACTACTACCAACGCTTTGCCAGCGAACTGTCTGAAGTTGGATTTGCCCATAGTGAAGAAGAGTTCATACAGCAAATGAAGCAGATTAAAAAGCAGGGCTATTATTTTTCCAATGGTGAAGTTGATCCGAATTTCGCCACTCTTTCTATTCCAGTGAAGTTTTCCAGCAAAGAACCGCCTTTGGCTTTGACCTTATTGGCCTCTAGAAACCGCTTTGAATTTACCAATTTCCAAAAGTTAATTGAGATATTACGCGACAATGCCGACTTAATCGAAAAGAAATTTATGACCCTGACCCATCAGTAAGACTAATGGTTAATTTGAGGAATGATTATATTTTTTAATCTAAAATATGTTGAATTTAACAATATATTCTCATAATATGATTATTGTTCTTCAGTATCCATTATTCCATGATAATGAGATGTCATGTTAAAGTGCTCCTCAAACTTAAAAAAAGCTCATCCCCATATGGGCTTTTTTTATACACTCATGAGGGGTTTTTATGAATGTTCATACGGATAAAAATAACGAAAAGTGAGATTCACCCGCGGCTCAATAATTTTTGTCGATTTTCTTAAGGTATGTTTCCAGTACTGCTGGGTTTGGCCGCGCATCACTATCAATTGGCCACTATGTAATAGCAGATCCACTTTTTCTTGACTGGTTTTATGCTTAAAACTAAATTTCCGTGTTACGCCAAAACTTAATGAAGCTATTACGGTTTCAAAACCGGCTTTAGAAACCAGAGCCGGTTCATCATCACTATGCCAGCCTACAGCTTGATCACCATTTTCATATAAATTGGCAAGGCAGGAATTAAACGAATGTCCGACCAACTTTTCAATCTGCTGCTTTAAACGAAATAATCCGGGTGTCCAGACATGAGCTTGCTTGAATGTGCCGGAGTAATGATATTGGTAATTTTCATCACCGTACCAGGCCACTTTGCGTGCAGTTTTATAGTGTTTTCCATACAACCGCACTTCATCATGTTGCCAGGCCAGATGAGTTAAAAAATACTGTAAATATTGCTCGCTCTGCTGAGGCGTTAAAATCAGGCCATAGTCTTGCACAATGCCGTCACGGGGCAACAGATTGT
>NZ_DJDC01000039.1:37890-40062 GCF_002430855.1 Acinetobacter sp. UBA5934
ACAGATTGGCTCGGGCTTCCGGCTCAAATAATTCGAAGTTCATGACCGACAATAAATATAAAATTCACTTTATTCTAGCGGAGTATGGCTGTTCACAATTCAAAACATTGTATGCGCTTGTGACATGGACAGATCAGGCTTAGACTCAAATCAAACTTGAAAATAAAAAAATTGCATATGAATTTATGGCACTTGTTTCAAAAACTTCGGCCCTTTGTTCGTCCTTACCGTTTATTGGTGGTTGCTACCCTGCTATTAACCCTGATCGGTTCCTTCACTGCTCAGGTCAACGCACTAACTTTACAATATGCGGTAGATAGCATTAACCGGCTGATTGAATCCGGTTTGGGGCTATCTGAAGGCTGGCATATTCTGATCACCATCTCTGCCATTTTATTGGGTAAAGAAGTGGTGAATGCCTTTGTGCAATTTGGACAAAAATTTTATGGTGAAAAGCTACGCATTTTTGTCTCGCAAGATTTAGCCCAAGGCATCATTGAAAAATTTCTGACCTATCGGCTGGCTTTTTTTAATGAAGACAATAATCAGGCCGGTAAACTGCAAACCCGAATCGACCGCGGGATTGGTTCGCTGACGCGTTTGGTTCAAATCTTTTTTATTGATATTTTACCTTTATTTACCAGCGCGATTGTGGCATTGGGGCTGATGTTTTATGCCAATTTTTATGTCGGTCTGGTGGCGCTGAGTATTGTGCCGATTTATTTCTGGCTGACCTATAAACAGGCACAAAAACTGGGAGGATGGCGGCGTAATTTACGCGATGGGCGCGAGAAAAAAAGCCAGGGTATTCTCAGCATCATTAATTCCATTACCGTGATTAAATCCTTTAACCGTGAATCGATTGAATCCGACAAACAGCTCAAGCTGCAAAAAGAACTGACCAATAATCAGATGCAGACCCGTCAAACCAGTTTTCTATTTGACGGTTTAAAGACCTTTATTGAACAGATTGGCATTGTGCTGATTATCATCCTGACCGCTTATTTTGTACTGGATGGGAAAATGAGTATCGGCATGATCATGTATCACGTGCTGTTATTTAACAACGTCTCTGCCCCGATTCGCTCGCTGCATCGTATATATGATGAAGTCAATGATGCGATGATTTATTCGGAAAGCTTCTTTAGAATTCTGGAAGCCGATCATGAAATTGAGCCCAGTGGAACTCAAAAGCCGGTTATTCAGGGACAGTTTGAACTAAAAAATGTCGAATTTTATTATCCCAATGGTCATCATGCCTTAAAGCAGATCAACATGCTGATTCAGCCCAATAAAATTACCGCTTTAGTCGGATTGTCTGGCGCAGGTAAATCGACCCTGATTAGTTTACTGGATAAATTTTATCAACCGGCATCCGGACAGGTACAACTGGATGGCATTAATCTGGAAGATATTGATACCCAGTATTTACGTGATCATATTGGACTGGTATTGCAGAAAAATCATATTTTCCAGGGTTCAATTTTTGACAATATCCGTTATGGCAAAACCGATGCCAGTCTGGAAGAAGTTATAGAAGCAGCTAAAAAAGCCTCTATTCATGAGCAGATTTTACAGCTGCCTGAAGGCTATGATACCGATGCACTGATGCTATCTGGTGGTCAGCAGCAAAGGATTGCCATTGCCCGCATGTTCCTGAAAAATCCACCGATTATTTTTCTGGATGAACCGACTGCCAGTCTGGATGCAATTGCCTCAGAGCAGATCAAACACAGTCTGGATCAAATCAAACAAGGACGAACCGTGATTATTATTTCGCACAGTTTGTCGCAAATTATTGATGCCGATTATACCTATGTGATGAAAGAAGGTCGTATTGCTGAACACGGCGAACATGATGCGCTCTACCATCAGGACGGCGTCTATAAAGAAATTTTTGATGCTATGGCGAAAAGCCTGAATATTGAAAAGATTGCCAGAACCTTTGAAGAGGATGCTGAGGAAGAAACGCATAGCTGATTATGTTATGAATATTTTTATAACAGCGTGCTCTCATGATTCATTCCATAATCGAAACTCGTTTATTACTTTTCATGAGCACAGCAATATATGCTTTTCGCTAAGTTGCACGCTTGAACCCTTATTGATGGCCTGACCGTGAATGCATGGGCAATAAAAAACCCATCATTGTAATCTGCACCCCGAAAGTTG
>NZ_DJDC01000071.1:0-10959 GCF_002430855.1 Acinetobacter sp. UBA5934
TCGAAGATCTATATGACTTTTTATACAATTCGGTTTATTTCACTCATTTCTATGAATTAGGGGGATTTTTTGCTTAGTTTTTATGCGTTTTAAGTGGGTACTTTTGATGTAATTGACTGTTCTTATTACATTGATTTTTTATCTAAATTCTATAATATTGATGAAGATTCAGCCGGTTAAATCGATACCGTTGATGATGAAATTTCATGATCAGACGTTGCTTTTTTTCGTTGATTTTAAACTGCAGTTTTTAGGATCAGGTATTGAATTACGTTTGAGTTGCTCATTGATTCTAATATTTTGCATGCCCTGGGTTTTGCTTGTGAATAGAATGAATGCAGCTTGTTTTTTCTCGGTTTCATTATAAAAATAATTCCAAGACATAATAAGTGAGAAGGCAGAGCAATTATTGAATAAATACTAAATCAAATAAGGATTAAACGAATTAATAATAACGATTTAGCATTAAAATCCATTAACATAGAGACGTGTTTACATCTACCCAAGAGTTAAGGATATCTAATGCAACGAGTAGCCATTAATGGTTTCGGGCGAATTGGTCGCAATGTATTACGTGCTTGGTTTGAAAATCCTAAAGATTTTCATTTTGATATCGTGGCTATTAACGATATTGCAGATGTAGAAACACTGGTTCATTTATTTAAATACGACACTACTCATGGGCGCTTTAAAGGCAAAGTCGAAGTATTGTTGGAAAATGAACAGATTTTTTTGCATATTTCCGCAGGTCTGGCGCAATTAAAAGTACAGGTGTTTTGTCAGCAGCAGCCTGAGAGCTTGCCGTGGAATGATTTAAATATTGATGTGGTGCTGGAATGTACCGGTTTGTTCCGTTCACGTGAGGCGGCAACCCAACATATTAGGGCCGGCGCGAAAAGGGTAATTATTGGCGCTGCACCTTTTGACAGTGTCGACGCTGCGATTGTTTATGGTGTCAATCATCATGAAATTAAAGCCACGGACCAGATTATCTCCAGCGTATCCTGTACCACGCAAGCTTTAGTGCCTTTGGTTAAAATCATTGATGATGCCTTTGGCATAGATACTGCATTGATGACAGAAATCCATGCGGTTACGGCAGACCAATCGGTACTGGATCACGCACATCGCGATTTACGTCGTGCCCGTGCTTCAGGACACAACATTATTCCAACTACCTCTTCGGCGCTGGGAGCTTTAAAACGGGTTATGCCGAAAATGGAAGAGCGGATAGATGGTTATTCCATTCGAGTACCTACTATTAATGTCGCTGCCATTGATTTAACTTTTGTTGCTCAATCTCATGTTACAGCGCATAAAATTAATGAAGTGTTAGTGAAGTCAGCACGTCATGATTATGCCGAAATTATGGATGTTACCGATGAACCTCTGGTTTCATCAGACTTTAACCATTCACCTTATTCATTGATTGTCGATTTGAGCCAAACCATGGTGGTTGGACATCAAGCCAAAGTTTTTGCCTGGTATGATAATGAATGGGGTTATGCCAACCGCTTATTGGATCTATGTGAATCCTTTACCTATAAATAACGGTCTTTATTGGAAAAGTGAGCAGATGAGCTTTCCAAGCTGACTGCTTCCGCAAAGCATTAAATTTCAGAGTGCTGGCGGGTATTAACTGAGACTTGTATCTCAATTATTATCAATTTGTTCTTATGTTCGATTAATTGTTGAGTAAACGTCTTGTCTTCAGTAGGATGAATAGACCGCTATAAAGTTCCTTTTGTTGCTAGAAATAACCGCGGATTACAGACCTAAAATAATGCTTATAACAAATACAATCCAGGCACAGTTAATTTTAAAATTACTATATGAAAATTATAAGCTTTTTTAATTTAATTTCATCGATTCACGGCAAAGAATGAGTCATGAATCACTAACACGAGCAGCGCACCTATGTTGATATTTATATGGGGATTTATTCTCCTTTTAGCCATAGCAGTGATCTTTTTGATTTGGGCACAATTTACCAATCAGGGCGCTGCTCTCAGTGAAATTCAATTGCATCAGCATTTAGAAAAAAAAGTAATTCAATTGGAAGAAAACCTGAAAAAAACCCTGGAAATTATGCAGGACCTGGCCAAAAAAATGCATATTCAGCAAGAAGTGATTGATAAAACCACGACTAAACTCAATCAGGTGGAATCGCAAAATGCCGAATTGGTGGGTCGATTGGCCAAAAGCATTCATTCAACCGATAAACCCACACTGTAATTTCAGAATTGGCTTTTAAACCAGCAGTACTCTTAAAGCTGCGGCAGATGCCATACTTATGGCTACAGTCGGTAATAAAGAAAAACGTGAGGCTGCCAGCAGGGTAATCACAATTGTAATCATATCTGCAGGATTGTCTTTAACAAAATACGGTGCTATGACCGAGATCAGCACACAGCCAGGTACAACTTCCATAATCTGGCGTTGCTTATTGCTGAGGGTTCTATTTTTTAACAGCACATAACCCAAAATACGGGTCAGATAAGTGGTTATAGCAATAAAGAGAATGGCGATGAGCGTGGCTGAATGGATCATGCTTCATCTCCGATTAAAAAGAAGGCTGAAGCAATACCGCTGATTGCACCAACGGGGACATACCAACCCGAAGGTAAATATAAGTAAGCCAGTGCAGCAGTAATCAAACTGAATAACCATGGGCGTGCGGCGCGCATACCTTTCCACATACCGCGTAATAACACTAAAAAGACCGCTGGAAAAGCCATGTCAAAACCAAAACGGCTAATGTCACCCAATACCGGTCCGATAATGGCGCCTAATGACGTAAAACCCACCCACATCAGATAGAGGGCAAAACATAGCCCAGCATAAAACATCATGCTAAAGGCACATTGGTATCCCAAACTGCTGTGTTTCTTCTGTGCATCTGCCAAACTTACCGCCCAGCTTTCATCGACCATAAAAAACAGCGCAGTAAAAACGGTTTTGTTGGGCAAGTGGCGTAAGTAGGGCGCTAGGCTTGCACCCATCAGTAAATGCCGGCTATTTACTAGAAAAGTGATGAACATCAGCATGATGATATTGGGAGGGTTGGTCCACATTTCTAATATGGCAAACTCGGAACCTCCGGCAAAATTCAGCCCTGTCAGCAAAGGTACCTCTAACGTAGAAAAGCCTTTTTGAGTGGCCTGTGCGCCTAGCACCAAGGCAAAAGGGATAATGCCGAGTAACAGCGGAACTGATGTTTTGACTCCGCGTTTAAATTCAACAACCTCCTGAGAGGTGGTTAAATTGGGTACGGAACTTTTAAACATCAACATGACTGCTGTCCAAAGGGGGTAAGACGGGAAAGGCATATTTTAAAAAGCTTATGCTGGAATTTGTAATTAATTTTGGCTTTAAATGATTTGAATTTAATATAAAATTGCGAATTATGAAGGATAATTGGCATTAAATGCTTTAATGGGTTATGGATCAGATAGATAAGCGCATATTGCAGACGCTGCAACGTAATGGGAAATTACAAAATAATGAGTTGGCGCAAATGGTGGGTTTGTCGCCATCTCCATGTTTGCGTCGGGTAAAGCAGCTGGAAGATGATGGCATTATTGAAAAATATGTAGCCTTGCTGAATCCGCAAAAACTGCAGCTGGGTTTAACGGTGTTTGCCCGTATCTGGTTGAAAGGACAGGATGAACGGACCGTGAATCAGTTTATCGATGCCATTATGCACATGCCGGAAATTGTTGAATGTCAGCTGATGGCAGGGGATTGCGACTTTTTTCTAAGAATAGTGGTGTCTGATCTGGAAGCATATCGTAAATTTCAAATCAATCACTTGAATAAAATTTCAGGCATTCAAAATGTAAAAACTGAAATTCCTTTACAGAGCGTCAAGCAAACCACCGAATTGCCTTTAAGCTGATTTATTTTTGCTTTCTATCAAGGGTGGATTGCCTTTTGCGATATGACTTGTTTCAGCTATTTCTGACTCTGTAGCGTTTAAATGTGTATGACAGCTAATCAATTATTAATGATTCAGCTTATTCAGCTTTCAAACGGCATAAATTAGAGGGTAAAAATAGAACAAATCTGCAAAAGTCATGTGCACAGCTAAAGTGATCGTGCTAGACTAGGAGAAATCGGGTGTGCTCCCGATTTTTTTATGCGGATTAGTTCCGCGCTGACAAGTATTTAGGTTTACAACATGCCCATTTCAGAGACATGGTTATTACCTGATGGTGTAGCTGATGTATTACCAGAACAAGCGCAAGTCATTGAAACTTTGCGCCGTGAAGCATTAGATTTCCTCGCATCTCGAGGTTATCAGCTGGTGTACACGCCATTTATCGAATACATCGAATCTCTTTCTTCTCTCTCAGAATCGAATCAAGATTTAGACTTAGCCACTTTTAAAGTCATCGACCAGCTCTCTGGCCGTTTACTTGGTGTGCGTGCCGATATGACACCGCAAGTGGCCCGTATCGATGCGCATGTACATCCAGTCGAAGGCATAGCGCGCTATTGCTACGCTGGTACGGTTTTACACACTAAACCTCAAGGTTTTAATACCACGCGTGCACCGCTGCAACTGGGTGCGGAACTTTTTGGTTCAGATAGTATTGATGCTGACGTCGAAATGATTGACGTGATGCTCAACTTATTAAAAACAGCAAGCTTTGAAGATGGCATCCATCTGGATTTAGGTCATGTCGGTTTATTCCGTAGTCTGGTTAAACATGCCGGTTTAACTAAAGCGGAAGAAAGCCAGCTTTCAGATCTTTATCAACGCAAAGCCTTGCCTGAGCTTGTTGAATTTACAAAAGAATTAAAATTTGGTGCAGATTTTTATGCGCTCGGTCGTTATTCAAGTGATTTAGATGCTTTAGAAGCCAACTTGAGTGCTGAAATTATTGCAGACCCGGCATTCAAACAGGCATTTGATGCAGTCAAAACGACCCGCTCTGAAATTCAGGCGCGTTGGCCAGATTTGGATATTGGTATTGATGTTGTAGAACTTCGTTCATATCACTACCACACTGGTTTAATGTATGCCGTATATGCGCCAAACCGTGCAGCGCCCTTGGCTCAAGGTGGCCGTTATGACGGTATTGGCGAGCACTTTGGTCGTGCGCGTCCTGCAACAGGCTTTTCTTGTGACTTATATGCACTCAGTGCAGGCCAGTTTAAGCAAGTTCAAAAAGTTGTTGCACCAAAAGGCACAGATAAAGCATTACTTGATGCTATCGCTGCTGTGCGTGCACAAGGCTTAAGTGTTATTCAGTTATTAGGTAATGATGATTTAAACTCAATTCCGTTTGCTACTCACCAGTTGGTGAACAAAGCGAATGAGTGGACAGTCGAACCGATTTAATCGCAGAGCTGAATGTTCATGTCATTCAGTTTTGTTTTCTATTTTAACAGCATGATGCAATGAGGCTATTATGGGCAAGAATGTTGTGGTACTTGGTACCCAATGGGGCGACGAAGGTAAAGGTAAGATCGTCGACCTGCTCACAGATCAAGCGGCAGCGGTCGTTCGTTATCAAGGCGGACACAACGCAGGTCACACTCTCGTGGTTGGTGGTAAGAAAACTGTATTACACCTCATTCCATCTGGTATTTTACGTGAAAACGTACTGTGCTTAATTGGTAACGGTGTGGTTCTTTCACCTGAAGCGCTCATCAAAGAGATGGATATTCTTGAAAAAGAAGGCGTGCCAGTTAAAGAGCGTTTACGTATTTCTCCAAACTGTCCACTCATTCTTCCAAACCACATCGCACTTGATCAGGCGCGTGAGAAAAAACGTGGTAACGCAAAAATTGGTACCACGGGTCGTGGTATTGGTCCTGCGTATGAAGATAAAGTTGCTCGTCGTGCAATCCGTGTTGCTGACTTAGTACGTGGTGGCGATCATCTTAAAGCTCAACTTGAAGAGCTTCTTGAGTACCATAACTTCCAGTTAACTCAATTCTACGGCGTAGAAGCGGTTAAATTAGAAGATGTAATCGCACTTTGTGACGAATGGCGTAAAGTTGTTGCTCCATTAGTTATTGATGTAACTGGTGAGCTTCACAAATACCGCAAAAACGGTGACAACATCATGTTTGAAGGTGCGCAAGGTTCACTTCTAGACGTTGACCACGGTACATACCCGTACGTGACTTCTTCAAACACAACTGCTGGTGGCGTAAGCTCTGGTTCAGGTCTGGGTCCATTACACCTTGACTATGTATTGGGTATTACTAAAGCGTACACAACTCGTGTAGGTGCTGGTCCATTCCCTACAGAACTTGTTTATGATGCTGCGAGCGATGTGGGTGATGCAATTGGTAAGCACTTGGGTACCGTTGGTTCTGAATTCGGCGCCTCTACTGGTCGTCAACGCCGTTGTGGTTGGTTCGATGCTGAAATCCTACGCCGTTCAGTGGAAGTAAACTCACTTTCTGGTATTTGCTTGACTAAACTTGACGTTCTTGATGGTTTGGAAGAAGTGAAAATCTGTGTCGGTTATGAAGAGGCAGATTCTGGTTGTGTAGGTTCTTCTGATGCGCTTGCATTCGAAACTTTAAAACCAATCTATGAAACTATGCCAGGTTGGTCTGAGTCTACTTTTGGTGCTAAATCAATTGAGCAATTGCCACAAGCTGCGCTTAACTACGTTAAACGTCTTGAGCAGCTCATTGAATGTCCGATCGACATCATTTCAACCGGTCCAGACCGTGATGAAACCATTATTTTACGTCATCCTTTCGATGCTTAATTTGCATTTGAATTAAGACGTTTTAAAAGCCTCGCTCATGCGGGGCTTTTTTATATGCATGTTTCAATATAAAAATAAACAAGAGCAAATTGTGCCAGACTAAAGTTGCATCCGAGTATGCTGTTTAATTCATTTGTGCTTGCTAGAATGTCAAACTTAAAAAGAAATACAAGGTTGTGCATGATGCATAAAAATATATCAGCAACGATGTTTTATTCATTACTCTTCGCAATAGGGGGCGCTCCTACAATTGCCATGCTGATTATTCAGGCACAAACTCAAGATCCAGCTATTATTAATGCGGCATTGATTGGATTAAGCGTCATCATCGCCTGCATTTTAGTTCCGATCATTCTTATTCAAAACGCATTTTTATTTTTTAAGCGTAAAAATGCAGAACTAGAGCAAAAAATTAAACCACTTTGTCAGATGTATTTGGGACTGAATATTTTATGTTTGCTTTATTGGCTTGGTTTTCAATTCCTTAAATAAGCTTGTTTACATAAATGATATGATTATGGAGACAATATTAATTTCAAGATTATTCACTATTCCATATAATCTCTTGAAAAGAGATATCTATTTTTAAGGTGGAGATTATTATAATGAATAGCAAACTCGTTTTAAGTTTGTGTGCGGCTAGTGTAATCACTATCTCAGGCTGTACGACTGTAGCAGAAATGGCAGGGGCAGATTCATCCACATTAAATGTAACAGCAGCACAAGGCTTTAATAAAACCGTTCAGGAAGCGAGTGCAAATAACACTTTAGATACATCTTCAACGACTTATAAACGCATTAATTCTGTATTTATGCGTTTAAAACCTTATGGCGATCAAATCAACCAGACAGGCCAAAAATTTGACTGGAAACTGGCTGTTCTAAAATCAGATCAAATTAATGCGTATGTAGCACCGGGTGGTAAAGTGGTGTTCTATACCGGTATCGTGAATAAATTAAATCTGACCGATGCTGAAATTGCGGCAGTCATGGGGCATGAAATGGTGCATGCTTTAGAGGAACATTCTAAAAATAAAATTGGTCAACAAGCATTAACTGACTTGGCTTTGAACATTGGTCTAAGCGCAGCTGGAAATAATGTGGGCCAGTTGGGTACTGCTGCAGCGCAGTTGGGTGCCCAAGTAGGTGTAGGTTTACCTTTTTCACGTAGTCTGGAAAGTCGTGCCGACCAAGGTGGTTTAATGCTAATGGCGCGTGCAGGTTATAATCCGCAAGCAGCCATTACTCTTTGGGAAAAAATGAATAAACTGGAAGGTGCAGGTGGTGCATCATTCTTGTCGACTCACCCTTCAAATGGCCAGCGTATTGAAGCAATGCGTAAAAACTTGCCTGCTGCTCAAGCGATTTATAACAAACGTTAATCAGTTGTTAACTAAAAAAGGATGCTTAGGCATCCTTTTTTATATGATTTTTTTTGATTTTGAAAATTGTAAATTATTTGTGACAGGTGAAGCAGTGCTTCACCTTAACAGGTAACTGAGAAATATCTATGGTGCTGGATTCGGCTGTTGACGGTGAATATCTTCAATAGCTTGTAAAACCTCTGCTGATAGATCAATGTCAAAAGCCTGAATATTTTCCTTGAGCTGATCCAGATTGGTCGCGCCAATAATGGTACTGGTCACAAAGAACTGCTGTTTGATAAATGCCAAAGCCAGTTGAGTGGGGGTTAAACCATGTTTTTCTGCAAGTTGAGCATATTGTTCAGTTGCCCATTCACTTTCAGGATTGCTATAACGGCTAAAACGAGAGAAAAGTGTGACACGTGCATTTGCAGGACGTGCACCATGACGGAATTTTCCGGTCAAATAACCAAAGGCTAGAGGCGAATAGGCGAGTAGACCTACATTTTCATAATGGGCAATTTCAGACATTCCAATTTCATAAGTCCGGTTCAGCAAGCTATACGGGTTTTGTACACTGACAAATTTTTCCAGACCTAGTTTTTCTGCCAGATGTAAAAACTTTAAAGTTCCCCAAGGTGTTTCATTAGATAAGCCAATATAACGAATACGCCCTTTCTTAATTTCATCATTGAGTGCGGTTAAAGTTTCTTCCAATGCGGTGATTTGCTGTTGATTTTGAGCTTCAGTATTGCCATAGCCGAGCTTGCCAAAGAAATTGGTCGGACGTTGCGGCCAATGCAGTTGATAGAGATCGATATAATCGCTTTGCAGGCGTTTTAAGGAACCATCGATTGCCGAGCTAATCTCGGCTGCGGTAAAGCGGGTTTGCCCGTCACGGATGTGGCTGCCGCCTTGTGAAGGGCCGACAATTTTTGAAGCAATAAACAGTTTGTCACGATGTCCACGTTGTGCAATCCAGTTGCCCAAAATAGTTTCTGTGGCCCCTTGAGTCTCCGGTTTTGGCGGTACGGGATACATTTCAGCAGTATCCCAGAAAAATAAGCCTTGATCTAAAGCATATTCAAGTTGTTGAAAAGCCTCTGCCTGAGTATTTTGCTCACCAAAGGTCATGGTTCCCAAACAGATTTCAGGGAGCAGAATGCCTGTGTTGGCTAAAGGTTTAAATTGCATGAGGCTTGGTCCTTTAATTTTTATCAAGAAATTGTGAATAGTTCACAAGGCTAACCGATTTTTGCATCAGCGTTAAATCATCAATTGTTTTAAAGTTGTCATAAAAATTTAAAAAGAGCGGGTCGAAAATACAGGCATAAAAAAAAGCAAATCTTAAGATTTGCTTTCAGATTGAAGTGAAGAAAACTTATTCTTCATCATCCTCGTCTTCTAAAGATGTATCGGCATCTTCAACAGCAACATCATAAATCAGGATGGCTTTACCATCGGTCTGGATCATGCCTTGTTCTTCCAGCGTTTTTAAGACACGGCCAACCATTTCACGTGAACAACCCACAATACGGCCAATCTCTTGACGGGTAATACGGATTTGACGCCCATTTGGTAAAATCATGGCTTCTGGTTGAGATGAAAGGTCAATCAGGCAACGAGCAATACGACCAGAAACATCGATAAACGCCAGGTCAGTCACTTTACGTGTAGTATTTTTTAAGCGACGAACAAGCTGGGCAAATACGGCATAGCTCAGATCAGGATATTGTTTGCTTAATTCATGAAAATTGTCATAGGTAACTTCAGCAATTTCACAAACGTCGCGTGTACGAACTTCTGCAGTACGTTGTGGATTTGCTTCAAAAAGACCCATTTCCCCAAAAAAGTCCCCAGCATTCAAATACGCCACTACAATTTCACGCTCATCATCTTCACGTAAAATAATGGATACTGAACCTTTTAAAATCAGATAAAGCGATTTTGATTCAGAGCCTGCATCTACAATTGCAGTGCGTTTTGGATATCGGTTTATATAAGCACGTTTTAATAATGCTTTTACTGACTCTGGGAGTTGACCTGGAGACAGTGCATCAGTGCTAAGTTGTGAAAAGTTTGAAGTCATGCTAACGGTTCCGAATATGGATAATTAATAGATCGCACAAGACCTAAAGTGAACTTGTCACACAGAAGAGCTGAAATTCCTTATCAACTCAATTTATGTTAGTGTACAGGTACATCGTAAATTTATAGTTTTTTTCAGGTAGTTGCAATGCAAACAAGCGTTCATTGGCTAGAGAATGTTGCTTTTGAAGCAAAATCGGAAAGTGGTCACCAAATCGTGATGGATGGGGCAGAGGCCTATGGGGGTCAAAACCGTGGACCACGTCCTATGGAGTTGATATTAATGGGACTTGGTGGGTGTGCTTCCTTTGATATTGTGACTATTTTAAAGAAATCACGCCAAGATGTGACCGATGTGGTATGTCAGCTCAAAGCTGAACGTGCAGATAGCATTCCTGCGGTATTCACCAAAATCCATTTACACTTTGTGGTAACGGGTAAAGCAGTCAAAAAAAAACAGGTTGCGAAAGCGGTTGAACTTTCAGCTGAAAAATACTGTTCTGCAAGCAAAATGCTATCTGATGGTGGCGTAGAAATTACCCACGATTTTGAAATTATTGAAGCTGAATAATAAAACTTGAGATGGCAATTCATCTGTGGGTTGCCATTTTTACTCATACTTAAAACAACCGCATAAAATATATTGCCTTAACTCTTATTTAGGCCTTTTAAAATATTGAATAACCTGACTATTAATTCTATAGAAACTTAATTTTAAAGTTCGTTCAAAAATCTTTAAACCCATTGATCGGGTTGGTCCATTTAAAACA
>NZ_DJDC01000075.1:0-26235 GCF_002430855.1 Acinetobacter sp. UBA5934
GTGTTTTTTTATGTGGGGGATTTTTTATCTGCTGTTTATTTAGACTGAATCATCATATAAAAACAGATCTTGAGGCGTATACTGGACTCATCTAAGGAGTGGAAAGGAGTGGATATGTCCTCAAATTCATCTTCAAATCATATTGAATATGGTTCTCCTGCTTTTAAAGCAGTGCTGTTCTCCTTGTTTCTAGCAGGCTTTGCTATTTTTTCATCCCTGTACTGTATACAGCCGATGATGCCTCTATTATCACAATATTTTGCGGTAAGTCCAACTCAAAGCAGTTTTCCACTTTCTGTATCAACCGTTGCCTTGGCTATGGGGTTGTTATTTATAGGATTAATTTCGGATCGCTTTGGGCGTCGCCCAATTATGGTTTGCTCGTTATTTTTGGCATCTGGCTTACTTATTTTGAGCTCACTGGTTCCGGTTTGGGAAGTATTCTTAACTACCCGGGTACTCATTGGGCTGACAGTCAGCGGTGTGGCTGCTGTAGCGATGACTTATATAGGAGAAGAAATCGCACCAAAGGATATTGGTTTTGCGATGGGACTGTATATTTCAGGTACTGCCATTGGCGGCATGGGTGGACGTTTAATTGCAGGGGTTCTGGTTGATTTTATTTCCTGGCAGAGCGCGACTTTAACCCTTGGACTGTTAAATCTGGTCATTGCGATTACCTTTTATTTGATTTTACCTGCTTCAAAACATTTCCAAGCTTATCCCATTCAGTTTTCACGTTTTAAAGAATCCTTTATTAAGAATTTATCCGATCCTAAATTGCGCATTTTATTTGTTCAAGGATTTATCTTGATGGGCTGCTTTGTCAGCGTATTTAACTATATCAGTTATCACTTGCTGGAGAAGCCTTTTCAACTGTCACAAATCTGGATTGGTTTAATCTCAATTGCTTATTTGGCTGGAATTTATAGTTCACCTCGTGCTGCTAGCTGGAGTCGGAAATTTGGACGTGACAAAGTTTTACCGCTGATGTTACTGAGCATGCTGCTAGGTTTATGGATCATGTTGATTCCTTCCATAGTCATGGTTTTATTGGGGCTGCTTATTTTTACTTTTTCGTTCTTTGCGGGTCATTCAACTTGCAGTAGCTGGGTTTCCTTACAGTCGTTACAGTATCGGGCTGTGGGTTCATCTTTATATTTATTTTGCTACTACATAGGTTCCAGCATAATGGGAAGTAGTAGTGGTTTGGTTTGGGAGAAATTGGGCTGGACCGGTTTAACCTGCTTTATCAGTCTGGTTTTAGGATTGGGTTTACTTTTAACCTTGAAACTCAAACATCGCATTGCAAATTAGCCAGATATTCTAGGTTCAGCAATGTCGAAAGTGATTTTTATTTAGAATAAATTAACTCCCTGGTTTTGTACAAATTATAATCAAGCAAGCTGAGTCAAATTCATGCTAAAATGCTCGGCTTTCATCTTTGATCTTATTTTTAGATCTCCTATCATCTGCCAGCCGAGAATTGCTAGCCATGTCTACTGCTTATACCATGCAGACTGCGCCAAAAGCGTTGTTTGATTACGACAAATATTGGGCGTCTTGTTTTGAACCTGCGCCATTTTTGCCGATGTCACGCGAGGAGATGGATCAACTCGGCTGGGACAGCTGTGACTTTATTTTGGTCTGTGGCGATGCCTATATCGACCATCCCTCTTTCTGTTCAGGCATTATTGGCCGCACGCTAGAAGCTCAGGGTTTCCGTGTCGGGATTATTGCTCAGCCGGACTGGACCAGCGTGGATGCGTTCCGCGTATTGGGTAAACCAAATATTGCCTGGGGTGTAACGGCAGGGAATATGGACTCCATGATCAACCGTTATACCGCAGATCGTAAAATCCGTTCTGACGATGCTTATTCTCCAGACAATGTACCGAATAAACGCCCTGACCGTGCAGCCACTGTATATTGCCAGCGTGTTCGTGAAGCTTATCCAGATGTGCCGGTATTGCTCGGCGGTATTGAAGCATCGTTACGTCGTATTGCGCATTATGATTATTGGTCAGATAAAGTCCGTCGTTCAGTCTTGATGGATTCTAAAGCCGACTTGTTGATGTATGGTAATGGTGAACGTTCAATTACTGAAGTGATGCACCGTTTGGCCAAGGGCGAAAAAATTACGGATATCACCGATGTACGTGGTACGGCATTTATCGTCAATAAACATAACCGTGCATCTAAAGCCAAATTTGTTGAAATTGCATCCAATGATGTCGATGCGATTGGCCGTGTCGATCCAATCATCAATCCTTATGTGATGACTGAGGATTTGGATGGCTGTGAAATTGAAAAAGACAAAGGTAATTCTTTAACTCAATATCAAAATTTCCAAAAAGAAATTGTGAGCAATCCGATTGTCCGTGAAGGCGATCTGCTGGATGCCGATACGCAAATTGTACAGCTACAACCTGCATCTAAAGCGATTAAACATAAATTACCGCCGCGTGAATTGGCGGTGATTCGTTTGCCTGCATTTGAAGAAGTCGCGAATGATCCGGTACTGTATGCACATGCCAACCGTATTTTACATCTTGAAACCAACCCGGGTAATGCTCGTGCTTTAGTCCAAAAGCATGGTGAACGTGATGTATGGCTGAATGCACCGCCAATTCCGCTCACGACCGAAGAAATGGATTATGTATTTGACCTGCCATATGCACGTCTGCCACATCCATCGTATGGCAATGCACGTTTCCCAGCTTTTGACATGATTAAGTTCTCGGTGAATATCATGCGTGGCTGTTTCGGTGGTTGTACATTCTGTTCAATTACCGAACATGAAGGTCGTATTATTCAGAACCGTTCTGAAGAATCTATCTTACGTGAAGTGGAAAAAATTCGTGATACGGCTCCGGGCTTTACTGGAATTATCTCCGATTTAGGTGGTCCAACAGCCAACATGTACCGTTTGGCCTGTAAAGATCCTGAGATTGAAAAAAACTGTCGTAAACCATCGTGCGTATTCCCGGGCGTATGTCAGAACTTGCATACCGATCATGCGCCATTGACGCAGTTGTATCGTAAAGCGCGTTCGTTGCCGGGCATTAAAAAGATTCTGATTGGTTCAGGCCTACGTTATGATCTTGCGGTTTTAAACCCTGAATATGTCAAAGAACTTGTAACCCATCATGTGGGTGGTTACTTAAAAATTGCGCCAGAGCATACCGAAAAAGGTCCGCTCAATAAAATGATGAAGCCGGGTATTGGTACGTATGACCGCTTCAAGCAAATGTTTGATCGTTACAGTAAAGAAGCAGGCAAGGAACAGTATCTGATTCCTTACTTCATCGCTGCGCATCCGGGTACCACGGACTACGACATGATGAACCTGGCTATTTGGTTGAAGAAGAATGGTTTCCGTGCCGATCAGGTACAAACCTTCTACCCATCACCGATGGCAACCGCAACGACCATGTATTACACCGGTAAAAACCCGCTGGCGAAAGTGGCGCGTTATACTGAAAATGTCGATATTGTCAAAGGTGAGAAGCGTCGTCGCTTGCATAAGGCTTTCTTGCGTTACCATGATCCAAATAACTGGCCAATGTTACGTGAAGCTTTGAAAGAAATGGGGCGTCAGGATTTGATTGGTAATTCTAAACAGCATTTGATTCCGAGCTACCAGCCACAAGGCACAGAAGGACAATATCAGTCGGCACGCAAGAAAAACTCGACCTTGGCGGGGGATTCTGCAAAACGTACCGGTGAAAATACTGCACGTAATCAATCACGTAATGTTGCGAATACAAATGGTAATAATCGTCCTCAAAAAGGCCAGATCTTGACCCAACATACTGGCTTACCACCACGCGAAACCGGCGAGAAACGCCCATTTGCTGGTCCTAAATCTAAAAACAGATCTAAATCGAAATCAAGAGCTTGATTTAAAAGTAAAAAAAGGATGCTTAGGCGTCCTTTTTTTATTATTGAGTTAAATAGCATGTAATCAAAACAGCTCGTCGGAATTGTAGGACAATATTAGAAAGTAATCTTGCATCCTTACTGCGCCTTGCGATACAGTACTTTTGTGTCTGATGAGGGATTAAATCTAGGCATAGATGTAAAAATAAAATCAGTGCAACTTTATGTCAGCATTTATGATGATTTCGTCATGATTAAATGCAGTTTGTTTACTTGAAATATTTAATAAAAATAATCGTTGTATACTGAATTTCATAACAATCATCGGTGTGACACCGGAAAGACTATAAAAATTTAAAGGATTAAGAGGATGATAATTTATATTTTGGTCGGAAGTTTACTTCTGTTTGGCGTTTTACTGAAGGCTTGGAAAAGTCTGGAAAGCAGTACCAAACAGCAAGATAGTGCTTTAAAACAAAGAGCTATTTTTAATATTAGTGAACAGCTAACATTTACACGCCTCAAAGAAATACTGCCGCACAGTACCGTGTTGGCTCATGTTTCATTTGATGCTTTGTTGACGACCAAATACAGTCGTACGCGCCATAAATATCGCAATATGGTGGCAGATTTTGTAATTCTGGATGAACACCATCAGGTTACTGCCATTATTGCACTGGATGATCCGATGGCGTTAAGACACCCGCAAAATGCCCAATATCAGGATGCATTGTTGGCGATGGCCGGGTATCGGGTAATTCGCTATGAAGATGTACCGGAATATTTTCAATTGAGACAAGACTTTTTAATTGAAAAGCCTGCTTATTCTCAGCTTGATCAGTTAACAGAAGCTTCAATAAAAAAGTATGATTTTTATCCAGATTTGGGTCGCAAGAAAATCCGAATGTTAGGTTAAATCATTATAAGCATGAATAACTTCATGCTTATTTTCTAGTTTTTTAACTTGATGCACGTACCGCAATTACCGTCATTTCTACCAGCACATCAGGGGCATAAAGCTTGGCTTCGACACAAGTACGAGGCAGAGCTTCAATATCAGCCACCCAAGCATCCCAGATTTCATTCATTGCCGTATAGTCATTTTCAATATCTTTTAAGTAAATAGTGACAGACATAATCTGGCTTTTATCTGTACCTGCATCTGCCAGCAAGCGATCAATAATGTTCAGAGTTTGTCGGGTTTGACCTTTAATATCTAGCGTAGTATCGGAAGCCAATTGACCCGCTAAATGTACTAAGTTGCCTGAAATGGCAATTTCAGAAAAACGCTTTTCAACATGCAGACGTTGTACTGCCATAATATGAGTCCTGTATTTTTCGGCATAATTGCTGCGAGCCCTATGCGGGGTACACAGCCTGCAGCCAATAAGATGACAACATCATAATGCCATGAGCCCTTAGCGTAAATGACTCATCGCGCAGTTATTGTTGGGCTATCGTTCCCATAGCAGAGATTTTTAAAATAACAGAGACCAACAGAACATAACGTAGCAAATCGGAGTGATCGTGAGCAGCCTGTATAAAATGCTTCAGTGCAGTAGGAAATATGCTGTTTTTAGGAATTTATAGAGATATGTGCAGAAGAGATGCGAGAGCGAGGGACCATGCGGTTCAACACAGAGTTGCCCTGTAATATTCGGATTTGATCGTCACGCCAATCACAGGACAGCATGCTAAAAGTAAAGGTGATTTTTAGCATCTCAGCGCTTGCATGGATAAATGCATCGCGGCTATAGAGTACCGCAAAAATAATGTTTGTGTATCATTAATTGCTCTAATTTTATTCTTTTGGTTGAAAAATATTCAAAATATTACCAAAGGGAAAGCTGAGACTGATCTTGCTGATCCGAAAGCTGGTACAGTCCAACGCCAATTAAGCGGAACTGAAAATGTTCTGGAATATGCATTTCAATCAACAGTTGCTGTAATACCTGCTCTAGTTGCTGCCGATTTTGCAAAGGCTGCCTGAAACTCTTGCTGTGTTGTAAGACCTGAAAATTTTTTAACTTGAGCTTGGCTGAAACGCCACGTGCACAGAGTTGTTTTCTCTCCAAACTGCTCCAGACCTGATCAATAAGCCTAGGCCAATAGCTCTGGCATTGAATTAAAGTCAGGTCATCATCAAAGGTGGTTTCCTTGGAAATTTGCTGGCGTTCACGTTCAACTTGTACAGGTCGCTCATCAATGCCTTGGGCATACAGAAAGAGTCGCTTGCCATATTTTCCAAACTGTTGAACCAGTACATTTTGTTCAATTTTTTGTAAATCTCCCAGTGTTTGCAATTGCAGCAGCTTGAGCTTTTCTTGCATCACTTTTCCTACACCGGGAATTTTCTTGAGCGGTAAATCCTGAATAAACTGCTGCACCTGTGAGGGCTTAATCACACAAATGCCATTCGGTTTGTTCCAGTCTGAAGCAATTTTGGCTAAAAATTTATTTGGCGCCACTCCGGCAGAGGCTGTTAAACCTGTCATTTGGAAAATATCTTCCCGTATCCGCATGGCAACTTCTGTGGCACTCGGAATATTTTGCAGGTTTTCAGTGACATCCAGATAGGCTTCATCTAAAGACAAGGGTTCAATGAGCAGCGTATAACGCTGAAATATCTGATGAATCTGCACAGAGATGTCACGATATTTTTCAAAATTGGGTTCAATCACGACCACGTGTGGGCAAAGCTTGCGGCCTTGTGCCATCGACATGGCAGAGCGTAAGCCAAACTCGCGCGCAGGGTAGGACGCTGCACAAATCACGGCCCGTGGGTGATGTGAAGACACGACCACCGGCAAATGCTTTAACTCCGGCCGGTCTTTCAGTTCCACAGATGCAAAAAAGGCATCCATATCGATGTGAATGATTTTTCTCATGCAGTCCTAAATTTTGCTGCTCGCATCTGGATTTAGTCTCTCATTTTGATGAATTAGATTGTAGTGCAAGATCAAGTGGATACGACACAGGTTGACTGAGTAAAACCAGCCGGGTGTGTTGTTGCTCGGCTGCCTGAATGAGGATTTTTAAACTTTGCTCGGTATTATCTGCCAGGTACGGTAAAAACTCTAGCGGCTGATTCCCGGCTTGGAAAAAGTTATCCCAATGAATCGGTATGACTACTTTCGGCTTTAAGGCTCTTAGGGTTTGATCGAGATAGTTTTGCTGAAATTGTTCTGATTGGCGGGAAAGCTGGGCAATACCTAAAAATAAAGTATCGACCTTTAAATTTTTCAGCTGATCCGGAACAGCACCGGTACTGGCTTTGACTAAAATTTTATGGCCTTGATGTTCAATTAAATAATCAAAGCTATGTCCTTCCTTAAATTCAGAAAAACGGGCAGGAAGTTGCAGTGGCCGTTTAATTTCCTCACCTAAGTCATTGTTCACGACAGTGGGTGGGGTATGTTGTGAAGCAATCGCAGTAACTTTAAACTCGCCAAAACTTAGGGCGTACAAGGGTTGAACCTGAATGAGTTGCTGTTCTGCAACCTGTCCGCCACGGGCAATATTGAGACTACTTTTAGAGCCAATAATTTTACTCTGCGGAAGCTGTCTTGCAAGTTCAGCAATATCCAGCGCATGATCATAATGTGAATGCGTGACTAAAATGGCATGAGTGCGCTGCAAATGTTGTCGCTGAATCATCTGCCGGATGAGTTCAGGCTGACTTTGAATGTTCTGAAACAGCACCTGGTAAAGCGAAGGACGGCTAAAGAATCCATCAATTAAAATTTGTGTTTTACCATCATCGAAAAGCAGGGTGGACACGCCAAAGAACTTGACCTGTAGACTTGAAGAGGGAACCTGTTTTGCAGATAACTGATATTGCCATTTTTTAAAATCCGATACCTGACCTGAAGGTTGCAAGAGCAAAACCACAGCAGCCACCAGAACAAGTATGCCAATGCCCAATGCTAGCCAAAATCCTTTTTGAATTGCCATCATCTTCCCATTTTTATGCAGTTTTTATTTTTATTGTGGTGAAAGGTTTAAATTTATCTTGTTATTTTTTCGGTAATTTTTCAATCGATTTTTGAGTATCAATATTATTTTTTTCTAGAAAACTGATCCAGTCATATTGATCACCATTAAACACATTCAAGTCCACTTCTTTAGGAATACCTTTAATTTGTCCCTGATTGGTATGTTGCCAGAACAGCCATTTCGGCTTGCCTTTTAAATCTGGCTTGCCTTGATATTCACGGACCCAGAGCGGTGTTTTTGAAAATTCTCCCGCCAAAATAATGTTATAGAATGATTTAGAAATATAGAAAATCGGTTGCTTGCCATAATGCCGATACAGCCGGTCATGCATGACCTGTATTTCTTTCAGTAATTGTTCTTTGGTATAGGTATTGATACAGTTACTGTCATATTCCAGATCAATCACTGGTGGCAAGGCATCGGCTTTATTGGGTACGGTTTCAATAAAATTTTGTGCCTGAATTTCGCCATCACGGCATAAACGGTAAAAATGATAAGCCCCGACCAACAAGCCATGTTCACGTGCCTGTAGCCAATAGTCCTGAAATTTTCGATCTTTAAAATCACCACCTTCGGTCGCTTTCAAATAGACAAATTGATAGCTTTTCGGGGAAATCTGTTTCCATTGAATATCGCCCTGATGATGCGATACATCAAAACCTTTGACCGGATATTCCTGTGCCGAAGCAGGATTATGATGCAAGACAAAAACATACAATACGATTGCAGCACAAATCAGTCCCAAACCCATGCAAGAAGCGTAGAGTTTTTGATGACTGTTTTTGGCGAATCGTTTATTAGACATAGATAATTTAATCATGATTTATCAAACACATGATAACGCGATCTGAACCTTCAGACCACGTTGTTTCTGCTGCCATCTGACTAAACGGGTGTGTGGCGTGGAATTTGCCAGAAAATGGCTGCGGTAATCAGGTTAATGCAGCCCAGGAAAATCAGTGTACTGTGAAAAGCCGTCACGATCTGTTCGCTACCGAAATAGGCGGTAAAGACATTGACCAGGGTTCCGGCCAAAGCCACGCCAATACTCATCGACACCATCATGATCATCGACAGAAAGCTGTTGCCGCTACTGGCATCCTGTTGCGGCAAATCCTTTAAGGTCAGGGTATTCATGGAAACAAACTGCAAAGAATTCAGCATGCCGAAAATAAAGAAATGTAGGGTTCTTAACCAGAGTGGGGTATCCGCGGTGCTCAGGGCAAAACTGGCAATACAGGCACCGACCAATAAGGTATTTACCAGCAATACTTTACGATAACCAAAGCGTTGAATAATCTGGCGAATAATCGGCTTGGAAGCGAGCGAGCCAAGCACAGTCGGAATCATCAACAGACCGGTAATAAATGGCTCAAAGCCAAAGGCGACCTGCAACATCAGCGGAATTAAAAAAGGCATGGCGTTGCCGCCTAAGCGGGCAAAAAAATTACCGATAATGCCGATAGCATAAATTTTATTGCTAAATAACGTGCTCCGGAACAGCGCATTATGATGTGTATGCGCATGAACGGCGTACATAATAGCGGCCACTACACCCGCAATTACCAGCCCAATACTCCACCATAACGGTTGATGCGGACTGGCAAAGTTTTCAATCCCCAGTGAAAGCCCAACCATGGCAACCACCAGTAAGATGAAACCTGAAAAATCAAATTGCTTGACGCTGGGCTCGGTCACATTGGGCATGGCTTTAAAGGTAATCAGACAACCTAAGAGCCCCATGGGAATATTGATTAAAAAAATCCAGTGCCATGTGGTTACTTCTACCATCCAGCCGCCCAAGGTTGGACCGATCAAGGGGCCCATCAGGCCGGCCAGGCTCATCAGGCTCATGGCAGATAAAAACTGGGTGCGTGGAATGACTTTCAGCATGGCCAGCCGGCCTACAGGAAGTAACAATGCCCCGCCAATTCCCTGAATGACCCGATAAAAGAGCAGCTGGTTTAAACTGCTGGACAGTCCGCAGCCCAGTGAGGCCAGAGTAAAAATAATAATGGCGGCAAAGTAGGTATTGCGCACGCCAAAACGGTCGGCCAGCCATCCGCTTAAAGGAATACAGGCTGCTACCGAAAGCACATAAGCCACAATCACGCTATGCATCTGTAGCGGATCTTCAGCCAGATTGGCTGCCATGGCTGGAATTGCGGTATTAACAATGGTGGTGTCCAAACCTTGCATAAAAAAACCGATCGATACCAACAGAATCAGCAGTCGGAATTCAGGTTGTAGGGCTTGATGCGAAGGAGTGGCGTTCATAAAAATATTAAAGTGATTTTTTTACAGAGTTTAAAGCAATCAGTTCAAGATGTTGTAAGAAAAATTTGTGCGATCAATTGCTGAAAACTGAAATTGACCCAGAAATTAAAGTCTTCTGAGTGGGTAATATTAAGCCAATAAAATAGTTGAAAATTAAAATAAATAAAATATCTATCAGCTCAAATGAAGTATTCGCAGCTTACTCCAGGGTTTCTGGCTCAGAATAGGTCGCCTTTAAATTAAACAATTTTAAAATTAAAAATGTAGATAAAAAAATCACTTAACTAAATTTTTAGCCGCTTTAACAAAATCCTGTTACGCGAATGTCATTAAAGTGCCATAAAACTGTCATAATCTTACGCAATCTCCGGCACTGCTGGGTGGTTTTTTTATAGGTGAAAAAGGTTTTGTTTTTATGACAATTGAAATTTTGATGATTGTAGGCTTTTGTTTGGCCGCTTATTCAATTGTCGGAAACGATGTGCCCCAAACCTTGGGCACCTTTATTTCATCCAATGCCCATCGTCCCTGGTGGATCCTGTGGCTGTATACCAGCAGTATTTTAACAGTGGTTTTGCTCTATGGCTGGTGGGTTTCAGGGGTGGGGGATGCGTCTTATGGTCGTCTGGAAACTATTCCTTTTCCTGAAGGCGGAATTACCTGGCTGTACGTTGTTCCGCCTATATTGCTGATTCTTTTAACTAAATATGGCATTCCGGTCAGTACCACATTTTTAGTTCTCACCATTTTTTCACCGAGCAGTCTGGGGTCGATGCTGACCAAATCGATGATGGGCTACGCCGTGGCATTTGTGGTTGCCATCATTGTCTATCGCTTTGTGATTAAAGGTATTTCGGTTTATTTCAGTAAAACCCGAGACCATAAACCCTCACATATCTGGATTGGCTTGCAATGGGTCTCTACAGCATTTCTGTGGAGCCAGTGGCTGATTCAGGATCTGGCAAATATTTTTGTCTATGTGCCGCGTCAGGTTCCGCTGGAATTTTTAATTTTTGCGATTCTGGTGTTTATCATTCTTTTGGGTATGATTTTCTACCAACGCGGTGGGGCAATCCAGAAAATTATTGACACCAAAACCGGTGTGGCCGATATTCGTTCCGCGACCATTATCGACTTTATTTATGCCTTGATTTTATTGGTGTTTAAAGAGTGGAGCAATATTCCAATGAGTACCACCTGGGTGTTCTTGGGGCTGCTTGCAGGTCGTGAATTTGCCATGTCGATGCATCTGGCGGAAGTCAATAAATACCGCACTTCACGTAACGTCAGTAAAGATGCCATGAAGCTGATGGTGGGTTTGATCATGAGTATTGTGCTCGCCACCACTTTGCCTTGGTTCTATAATTTTATTTCAAATTTATAAAGTAACTCGAGCAATCAAAAAAGCGAGCTCAGGGCTCGCTTTTTTAAAGGTAGAATTTGGCTTAAATGGCAAAGTGTTTGGGTGCACTCAGATTTTTAATGGCCGTGATAATTTGATCGGCATGATTGCAGACAATCAGTTTGGCCCGATGCTGCGGCGGTAAAAAACCTTCACTGACCGCGTGATCCAGCTGGGTTATCAGGGCATCATAAAAGCCATTCACGTTGTACAGCATCATCGGTTTTTGGTGCTGATTCAGTTGTCCCCAGGTGGCAATTTCCAGAATTTCCTCAAAAGTGCCTAAACCACCGGGTAAGGCGACAAAAGCACTGGCCCGCTCAGCCATCATGGCTTTGCGTTCATGCATGCTTTGTACAATGTGTAATTCGGTCAGCTGATGATGCGCAATTTCATAATCCAGCATGAATTCAGGAATCACCCCGACCGTTTCACCACCACGTTGTCTGACGGCATCTGCCACTTGTCCCATCAGGCCAATACTGGCACCACCATAGACCATGCCGAAACCCAGGTCTGCAAGTGTTTGAGCCAAAGCCACAGCTTTTTCCTGATAAATCGGTTTATTGCCTGAACGTGAACCACAGTAGAGTGCAATTAAAGGTTGAGTTGTTTTGGGAGTAGGATTGTTATGTTTGGGAGTCATTTTTAATACACTGTTCATCATTATATTTTTTACCATAGCATTTTATTTTTTCAGTCTCTAGCTTAACTGTTAAATATGACAAAGTTGGGGCAGTGACAAAATGGATTTGCAAAGATTTGTTGAAATTGCATGAATGAAAAGAGCACGATAAGGAAAAAAAGATGAATTTCTACTTCATCTTGCTATACTAAAAATCTGTTTTCCAACAAATGAATTAACATGGGTAGTGGTTGTCCTCGCTCTGAGCACTTTAATGCTTTCGCAAAAAATATCCAGCATGCTGTTCATCGCATATTCAGCGATTTTAATATGAACCTTCTAAAATCAGTCCTTCATCATCCTGTACAGGAGAACATCCAATGATCTTTGAGTGGATGTCAGATCCATCAGCATGGATTGGATTGGCAACTTTAGTGGTTTTAGAGATTGTACTGGGTATCGACAACCTGGTTTTTATTGCCATTTTGGCGGAAAAACTGCCTCCAGAACAGCGTAATGCCGGTCGTATCGTCGGGTTGCTCCTAGCCTTGGGTATGCGCTTAATTTTACTGGCTTCCATTGCCTGGGTCGTGACCTTGACCCAGCCACTGTTCCATGTTCTGGATCATCCTTTTTCCGGTCGTGACCTGATTCTGCTGTTTGGTGGTGTATTTCTTTTATTTAAAGGCACCATGGAGTTACATGAGCGCATAGAAGGCGCCCAACCGCAGAAAGAAGAAAACCCGGTGCATGCTGCATTCTGGATGGTAATCGTTCAGATTGTGGTGCTCGACGCGGTATTCTCTTTAGATAGCGTGATTACTGCAGTGGGCATGGTCAAAGACCTGTCGGTGATGATGATTGCCGTAGTGATTGCAGTCGGCATCATGTTATGGGCATCCAAACCACTGATGAGCTTTGTGAACAGACATCCGACCGTAGTGATTCTGTGCCTTGGCTTCCTGATGATGATCGGTTTTTCACTGATTGTGGAAGGTTTCGGTTTCCATATTCCTAAAGGTTATCTATACGCCGCAATTGGTTTCTCTGTGGTGGTAGAATTTATCAACCAGACCATGCGCCGTAATCAGGAACGTATGGTTACAACGACAGACTTACGTTATCGCACAGCTTCTGCGGTTATGCGTATGCTGGGTGGTAAAAGCGAATCGCAAAACAATGAAGCTGAAGATGTGCTGGCGACCCGTGCCTTTGCCGATGAAGTCTTTGATGAAGACAACGGAATGTATCATAGTGTGATGGTGCAAGGTGTGCTGGGTCTTTCTGAGCGCCCAGTAAAATCGGTGATGACCCCGCGTCCGGAACTGGAGTGGATTGATCTGGATGAAGATGAAAGCTCTATTAAAGAACAGTTATTAAGCACCACTCATTCACGTTTGATTGTGGCGCATGGTGAGCTGGACAATATTGCCGGTGTGGTGCTGACCCATAAAGTCATGAACGAATACATCGAAACCGGAAAACTGAATTTTGAAGGTCATTTGCGTGAGCCGGTGATTGTGCATGAAAATGCCCAGGTATTGATGGTGATGGAACAATTGCGTCAGGCACCGCTACAAATGGCGATTGTACTGAATGAATACGGTTCGATTGAAGGGGTGGCTACTCCGATTGATGTGCTGGAAGCCATTGCCGGTGAATTCCCGGATGAAGATGAATTTGAAACGGCTGCAGAGAGTCTGGAAGATGGGACTTTAATCCTGGAAGGTTCGACCGATATCCGTCATGTGTCCTTGCTTTTAGATAGCGACCTGGTAGATGAGTCCGAGCAGTATTCAACCCTGTCCGGTTATATCCTGTTCCATCTGGGACGTTTGCCGGAAAGTGGGGCTAAACTGGAAGCGGACAATTATATCTTCGAAGTGGTCACTATGGACGGTCATAAAATTGATAAGGTCCATATCATCCCGCTCAATCCAGATGTGGCTGAAGATTAATTTCATCCTCGCAGATGCTCTTTAAACATCAAGATTGAATTAAAATAGCCCGCAATGTCGGGCTATTTTTATTATTAATTTAAGTTGGAAAAATTGATGTCAGAAGCAAAGTGTCCATGTGGTCGAGGTGATTACGCCAATTGTTGCCAGCCGCTACATTTGGGGCAAGCCAAGGCGCAAAGTGCAGAACAGTTGATGCGTTCACGTTATAGTGCCTTTGCCAAGCATGAAATTGACTATATTGTGAAAACCACTGCATTAGGGCAGCAACAGGCACTGGATGTGGCAGCTCTTGCCGACTGGAGTAAAGCCAATCAGTGGCTCAAGTTGGAAGTGGTTCAAGCTCAGGAGAAACTGGACAAATGTCATGCTCAGGTGGAATTCAAGGCACATTACCATGATGGTCAACAGGTCCAGATTCATCATGAAATTTCACATTTTGTCCAGCAAAATGGAATTTGGTATTTTCTGGATCCGACCACAGATCTGCATATCACTATGAAACAGCCTTGCATTTGTGGTTTGGGGAAAAAATTTAAGCAATGTTGTGCGCAATTTTTGTAACTTTCATCCAGATTTGCCTTAGAATATCGCGCATCGATTACCCTCAGTGGAAGAAGGGCAATGTTGCTATTGGTCATTTATATTATTGCGATTACGGCTGAAGCTATGACAGGCGCACTGTCGGCAGGTCGGCGTAGTATGGATTGGTTTGGTGTAACGCTAATCGCATGCGTGACGGCACTTGGTGGCGGTTCAGTTCGCGATGTATTGCTCGGACATTATCCGCTGACCTGGGTCAAACACCCTGAATATTTGGTGCTAACCTGTGCTGCGGCCTTTGTCACCATTCTGATTGCCAAATGGATGCGCCATTTACGCTCGATCTTCTTGATACTGGATGCCATGGGGCTGATTGGCTTTACCGTGATTGGTTGTCAGATTGCCTTGGAAATGGGGCATGGCTTTGTGGTCTCTGCGGTAGCTGGCGTATTAACTGGAGTTTCTGGCGGTATTCTGCGTGATATTCTGTGTAACGATGTGCCTTTGGTGTTCCGTCGTGAACTGTATGCCAGTATTTCTTTTGTTTCCGTCATCTGTTATTGGGTCTGCCAAGAGATTGGTTTCTCTCTGGAAGTGACCGTCATTTCGACTTTAATCTTCGGTTTTTCTTTACGCTGTATTGCCATCTATTTCGGTCTGGAAATGCCAAAATTTATTTATAAAGATGATGATGACCAGTCTGCATCTTCCAAAGATGCCTCATAGAATATTGCTTTAAAAGGATCAATGACCGATGAAATGAGCGGTCATGATCTTTAAATGAGTGTATAAAAATCAATAAAATCATAAATCCTGTTGGGAAAGCAGCATCTATTCTTTTACCAAATCAGAGATCTTGTTATGGATTTAGTCTCACGTATACAGCGTTTACCGATTGGTAAGTTTCACTATACCTTGCTCTGGGTGATTGGTCTGGGCTGGATGTTCGATGCCATGGATACCGGATTGATTTCCTTTATTCTGGCAAAAATGGCAGAAGACTGGGCCATGACGCCGGATGATAAAAGCTGGGTGGTTTCCATCGGTTTTATTGGTATGGCGATTGGTGCGGTATGTTCAGGCGGTCTTGCAGATCGCTGGGGGCGTAAAACGGTTTTTGCCTCAACCCTGGTGATTTATAGCCTGGCAACAGCAGCCTGTGCTTTTGCGCCAAACCTGACCTGGTTGCTGGTGTTCCGTTTTATTGTGGGGCTTGGATTGGGTGGTCAGTTGCCTGTGGCGGTAACGCTAGTGAGTGAATATATTCCAGCACATGTCCGTGGCCGCTTTATTGTATTGCTGGAAAGTTTCTGGGGTTTGGGCTGGCTGGTTGCAGCACTGGTTTCGCGTTTTATTATTCCAGATTTTGGCTGGCATACCGCTTTTCTGATTGGCGGTATTCCTGCGCTATATGCCTTCGTAATCTGGAAAATGGTGCCGGAATCCGTACCATACCTCATTAACCGGGGTCGACATAAAGAAGCGCATGCTTTAGTCAAAAAGATTGAAGCACAATGTGGCGTGGAAGTGATTGAAATTTTTGAAGTCAAACCCGTGGCTGAAAAGCATGACATTAGTTTCTCACAGCTCTGGTCTGGCATCTTTGCCCGCCGTACCCTGATGCTGTGGCTGATCTGGTTCGGTATCGTATTTTCCTATTATGGGATTTTTACCTGGCTGCCAAGTTTGCTGGTCAAAGGAGGCTATACCATTGTGAAGTCTTTTGAGTATGTACTGGTGATGATTCTGGCACAGTTGCCAGGTTATATTGCTGCGGCATGGCTGGTGGAAAAACTGGGACGTAAGGCAACCTTGGCCGGTTTCATTGCTATGTGTGCAGTGTCTGCCTATTTCTTCGGTCAAGCGGACAATGTGACCCAAATTGTAGTATGGGGCTGCTTGATGTCCTTCTTTAACCTCGGGGCTTGGGGTGTACTCTATACATACACACCAGAACAGTATCCAGCCAATATTCGTGCCTTTGGTTCGGGCTGGGCTGCGGCTATTGGTCGTATTGGTGGAATTTTTGCGCCATTTGCAGTGACCCATATCATGGTGCTCGATCATGGCTTCAGCTATGTGTTTATCATGTTTACTGCTGTTTTAGTTGCAGTGGCATTGATCATTCTGCTGCTGGGCGAAGAAACCAAAGGTAAAACCTTAGAGTCGATTGGTTTATAGAATTGCCGATTTTTTAGTTGATTGGTCATTATAAAATGGATATTTTTAGTCCATAAGACACAATTTGTCGCAGAGTGTGGGTTACTGCCCTTGTGTAGTCTGCACCTGCGACATAGCATAACAACGTATATACAAAAACGAATTATTTAGGATTTCACGCTTTTATGACCAGCCTTGTGCATCATGCGACAGAAAATCGTTCCGTAGCCGAATTTACTGAACAAGCTTATCTTAACTATGCCATGTACGTGATTATGGATCGTGCATTGCCGCATATCAGTGACGGTTTAAAACCAGTACAGCGCCGCATTGTCTATGCGATGAGTGAATTGGGTTTAAAGCATAGCGGCAAGCCGAAAAAATCTGCCCGTACCGTAGGTGATGTACTGGGTAAGTACCATCCACATGGTGATTCTGCCTGTTATGAAGCCATGGTGCTGATGGCTCAGCCATTTAGCTATCGTTATCCTTTTATTGAAGGTCAAGGTAACTGGGGTTCGCCGGATGATCCAAAATCCTTCGCGGCCATGCGTTATACCGAAGCCAAACTGTCGCAATATAGTGAAGTGCTCTTGTCTGAACTTGGGCAGGGCACCTGTGACTGGCAGGACAACTTCGATGGTTCAATGAAAGAGCCGGTGAATTTGCCTGCGCGCGTACCGAACATCTTATTGAACGGAACCACAGGCATTGCTGTGGGGATGGCGACCGATATTCCACCGCATAACTTGCGTGAAGTGGTGAAAGGCACCATTGCCCTGATCCGCAATCCGAACCTGTCCGATGAAAAAGTGGCGGAATATATTCCAGCCCCAGACTTGCCGACCAAAGCCGAAATTATTACTGCCCCTGAAGAACTGCTTAAAATACAGACTACAGGACGTGGCAGTTACCGTATGCGTGCGGTCTATAAAATAGAAAGAAATGAAATCGTGATTACGGATTTACCGTATCAGGTGTCGGGTTCCAAAGTGATTACCCAGATCGCCGATCAAATGCAGGCGAAAAAATTACCCTTGGTCAGTGATCTACGCGATGAATCGGATCATAAGAATCCGACCCGGTTGGTGATTGTGCTGCGTTCCAATCGCATTGATGCCGAAGCGGTAATGAGTCATTTATTTGCGACGACTGATCTGGAATCCAGCTATCGTGTCAACATGAACATGATTGGTGCTGATGGGCGTCCGCAAGTGAAATCGATTCGCCGCATTTTGCTGGAATGGATTGAAATCCGTAAAAATACCGTAACACGCCGTCTGCAATACCATTTAAATAAAATAGAAAAGCGTCTGCATATCCTTGCCGGTTTGATTATTGCCTATTTAAATATTGATGAAGTGATTCGGATTATCCGTGAAGAAGATCAGCCGAAACCGGTGTTGATGTCACATTTCAATATTGATGAAATTCAGGCCGAAGCCATTTTAGAACTCAAGTTACGTCATTTGGCACGTCTTGAAGAAATGGAAATGCGCCGTGAACAGGAAGAGCTGGAAGCACGCGCGGCCATTATTCGTGAACAGCTGGCCAATCCGGAATCTTTAAAAAACCTGATTATCACTGAACTCAAAGACGATGCGAAAAAGTTCGGCGATGACCGTCGTTCGCCAATCGTGCGCCGTGCCGATGCCCAGGCGATCAATGAACAGGACATGTTACCGGCCGATCCTGTAACGGTAGTATTGTCTGAAGCGGGCTGGATCCGCTCAGCCAAAGGCCATGAGGTGGATGCCGAAAACCTGAATTTCCGTGCCGGTGACCAATATTTAAGTCATGCGCAAGGTAAATCCAACCAGAAAGTATATGTGCTGGATGAAACCGGGCGCAGTTATGCACTGGCGATTAACAGTTTGCCATCGGCACGTGGTCTGGGCGAACCGTTGAGTTCCAAACTGGCTCCAGCCAGCGGTGTGGGTTTCATTCAGGTATTTATTGCCGAGGATGATACGGAAGTTTTGGCCTTGAGTTCTAAAGGTTATGGTTTCAAAACCCAGGCGAAACAACTGGATACCAATGCCAAAGCAGGTAAATCTTTCCTGACTGTGCCGGAAGATGGCAAAGCGATGCAATTGCAAGCGATTGAACAGGCCACCCATGTGGCTTTGCTCAGTTCAGCCGGTCGTATGCTGGTGGTCGAGTTGTCAGAATTACCAAGTCTGAATAAAGGTAAAGGTAATAAATTGATACAACTCGAAGCAAAAGATCAAATTGTATCCATGACAATGCTTAATTTAGATGAAATAATTCAAGTGGTTGCTGGACAGCAACAATTAAAACTAAAAGGTGATGATCTTCAGAAATATATTGGTAAGAGAGGGGGGAAAGGTCAGCTCTTACCACGAGGATATCAAAAAGCAAATAAACTGTTCATTCAAAGATAAAACTAGCATCCATGATATGAAATACGCTATATATGGTGTAATTCGTGCAAATGGATGCTTTGTTGAACACCATAAAAGGAAAAAACTAGGTTCAACAAAGACAAAAACAGTTTAAAAACTAAGGATTAAGATTGGAGTAATAGGCATTATGGAAAAGATTTGGTTCGCTGAATACCAAAAGACAGGGATTCCAGAAACTGTAGAATTACCGGCTGAAAATACCTCATTAGTGGATGTATTTGAGCGCAACTTCCAGAAATTTGGCTCACGTGACGCCTTTATTTTTATGGATAAAGTGCTCACTTTCAATGAGTTGGAAGAAGCAAGTCGTAAATTTGCAACGTATTTACAAAGTTTGGGGTTGGCAAAAGGTACACGTGTGGCTGTAATGATGCCAAACGTGCTTCAATATCCTGTCGTGGCGTTGGGGATTTTCCGCGCAGGTCTAGTACTTGTAAACGTAAACCCGCTTTATACTTCTCGTGAACTTGAGCATCAATTAAATGATTCAGGTTCAGAAGTACTTGTTATTGTTGAAAACTTTGCAACAGTTTACCAAGCAATTATTGGTAAGACTCCAGTGAAGCACGTTGTCGTTGCTTCTGTGGGTGATATGCTAGGCGCCTTAAAAGGGACATTGGTGAACTTTGTTTTACGTTCAGTACGTAAGCAAATTCCGGCTTGGAATATTCCAGGACATATCCGTTTTAACGCAGCAATGTCTAAAGTCAGCGCAAGCAATTATAAGCGTCCAAACCTGACTTTAAGTGATACAGCAGTATTGCAATATACCGGTGGTACTACGGGTGTTTCTAAAGGTGCTGAACTGACTCACCGTAACCTGGTTGCGAACATGTTGCAGTGTGACGGTATTTTCCAAAGTAAATTTGGTGCTCAAGATGGGCAGCCGGACGACCGCATTTTCTGTGCCTTACCGCTTTATCACATCTTTGCATTCATGGTGTGTGCGTTGTATGGCATGTATAAAGGTCAGGCGAACGTTCTTATTCCAAACCCGCGTGACTTGCCTGCGGTAATGAAAGAGCTACGTAAATACCAGCCATCATTCTTCCCGGCAGTAAATACCCTGTTTAATGCATTGGTAAACAATGAAGAATTTAGACAGCTTGACCATAGCAAATTGAAAATGGCGATGGGCGGCGGTATGGCAGTATTGCCTTCTACTGCTGAAGCATGGAAGAAAATTACCGGTACCAATATTATTGAAGGTTACGGTTTATCTGAAACTTCACCGGTTGCTACAGCGAATCCACCACAATCAACTGAATTTAGCGGCACTATTGGTATTCCGTTACCGTTAACTGAAGTTGCAATTCTGGATGATGACGGCAATGAAGTGCCACTTGGCGAGCAGGGCGAAATCTCGATTCGTGGTCCGCAAGTCATGAAAGGCTACTGGAACCGTCCAGACGAAACTGAAAAAGTCATGATCAACGGTTTCTTCCGTACCGGTGATATCGGCATCATGGATGCTCGCGGTTATATCAAGATTGTCGATCGTAAAAAAGATATGATCTTGGTGTCTGGCTTTAACGTTTATCCTTCAGAAATTGAAGAAGTCATTTCTAAACACCCTAAAGTGTTGGAAGTTGCTGCGATTGGTGTACCTGATGAAAAATCAGGTGAAGTACCTAAACTGTTTGTGGTGAAGAAAGATCCATCACTTACCACTGAAGAAGTACTTGCTTTCGCTAAAGAAAACTTAACAGGCTATAAACGCCCACGTTATGTTGAATTTATGGATGAATTACCAAAATCGAACGTAGGTAAAATCTTGCGTAAAGACTTGCGTAAAACTGCATAAATACTGCAATAAAAAAGCGCCGTGATCGGCGCTTTTTTATTTGGGCTTTAATCTTTTAACAGCCATCGGTCAATATAAGGACGGGCGATGCCAAAAATACCGACAAAGCTGAACATGGTGCCAAATTGACGACTGAAACCGGGTAAATACAAGCTGCCATAGCTGAAATAGTTGTCGATCAGGCAATAGATAAAAATGGTGCCTAACCAATACCATAAAGGCTGGCGTTTAATCGTAACCATCCACAAAGCCACAATTAAGATGACTAGAGTACCTAACATAGACCCGGCATTCATATTGGCACAAATGGTAGCCACCAAGAACGCAACGATAGGCAATACAACTTTGAGTACACGATCCACTTTACGTTGATGCTGACGCTGCTTTTCGAGTACATCAAACAGTTTTTCTTGATCAGGATTGACCATCATGGACCCTTATTGCTCATTTATAAAAACACTATAATTTACAAAAAATATTGCGAAAACACCATGCTATGATAGGCAGTATAAAATCTTAATGAGAAAAATGAGATGCACAGCATTAGCGGAATAATCTATCTCATCTTAATCGCATGTTTATTGCCTTATGTTTTTACCGCAATTGCGAAAAAAACAGCAGGTTTTAAAGCACGAGATAATCAAAACCCGCGTGAATTTCTGACTAAAACTACAGGTTTGGCCGCCCGTGCCAATGCGGTACAACAAAATAGTTTTGAAAGTTTACCTTTATTTATTGCCTCTATTTTAATGGCAGAATATATGGTGGTTTCTCAAAACTTGATCATGACTTTTGGTATAGCCTATATTTTACTCCGTATTTTTTACGGAATCTGTTATTTAGCCAATTGGGCTACTTTGCGTTCGATTATCTGGACCCTGTCCTTACTTTGTCCGATTTGCCTCTTGCTACTGGTCATTAAATTAACCACATAAGCCTGAAACTGTGGAAATACATATTTTCACTCAGCAGATGTATAATCGAAAAGTTATTTAATACGCAAAAACCGTTATAATCGTCGCGGTTTAAAAAGATTTAACTTGTTTAAGAGTGATGCTATGAGCTACAGCAATATCCCAGCGGGTAAAGATGCACCAAACGACATCTATGTAATTATTGAAATTCCTGCAAATGCAGCACCAATCAAATATGAAATCGATAAAGATTCTGATGCATTATTTGTAGACCGTTTCATGGGTACTGCAATGTTCTACCCAGCAAACTACGGTTATGTGCCAAACACCTTGTCACTTGATGGTGACCCACTTGACGTATTGGTTGTGACTCCACACCCGGTTGAACCAGGTTCAGTGATTCGCTGCCGTCCGGTAGGTAAATTGAACATGGAAGATGATGGTGGTGTTGATGCGAAACTGGTTGCAGTACCGCACGATAAATTAACACCAATCTATAAAGACGTTCAGGAATATACCGATCTTCCTCCGCTTTTGATCAGCCAAATTGAACACTTTTTCCAACACTACAAAGACTTAGAGCCAGGTAAGTGGGTTAAGTTAAGTGGTTGGGAAGGTGCTGATGTTGCAAAACAAGAAGTATTGAGCTCAATTGCAGCTTATGCAGAAGCAAACAAATAATTGTTTGTTTCGAATTTAGCCTGAAATGCTTAAATAAAAAAACCTGCACATTGTGCAGGTTTTTTTATCTTTTAAACTTACTGTGAATTAAAATAATTTCACAGGAATATCTAAGAATAAACGCCATTCGTTGGTGTCGCCAATGTAGGCATTGTCATATACATCGTTAGCACGGTAAATTGAGTTACGTACACGTAAGCTGGCATCTTTGGCAAAACCGCTTTGAACAGTGTATTTCACCTGGTTAAAGAATTCATTTTCTTTACCTTCACCTGTTTTACCAGCAACATTGATGTCCCAACCATAGACATAAGCAGTCGTCCAGGTTAAGCCCGGAACATTCATTGCGCCAAAATCATAAGTATATTGAACTTGTGCCGATTTCTCATGGTTGCCAACGAAGTCAGACAGGTAAGAGTTTGGTAGATAAATACTTTGATTACCATCAGCATTGCCACCATAATCATAACCAACATTGCCTGTATTTTGTTGGTAAGCCAACATGACGTTGTGGGCGCCAGTATTATAAGTACCTGAAATTGCCCAGATATTATTAGTTTTTTCTACACCAGCAATGCCTGTGTCTGCATAATCAACAGCAGTTTCACCTGTTGCTGAATAGGTTGATGCATTTTTATCGAATTTAGTGTGATAGCCACTAAAATCATAAGTGAGCGAGCTGTCGTTAGCCAAAGTTTGTTTATAGTTGGCATTGACGTAATGACGTTCTAGAGCATTTTTGCTATCTAAACCATAATAAGATGCATTAAGCTGGTCATTAAATTTATATTTTGCACCCCAAACCACAGCACGGTCTAATTCATTGCCATCTGAATTGATTTGATCTGAATACTGGTTCTTCGTGAATTTACCCGCAATAACTTCCAAATTTTCAATTTCGTGGCTAGTTGCAAGCACACCGGTGAAATATTCAGGAACCATACGGCCTGTATTACTTGCAAGAACAGGGATATCTAATACTTGAGTACCATACTCAACAGTTGTATTGGAAACACGTGCTTTGACACTTGCACCACCACGAGCCCAATGGTCATAAGCGTCACCATTTGGATTTTCTGCAGTCGGTGCATGCTTAGGAATCATGCCATTATTCGCATTTTTGTTTTCGCCCAGTTTAAATGAAGCATCACCTATCGCATTTACACCAAAACCTACCACACCCTGGGTAAAACCAGACTCGAGTTTCACAATTGCAGATTGTGCAGCAGAGCTTTGATCTTTGACCCCAGGTGCTTTCTTGTCACGATTGATATAACCGGTACGGAAAAGTACAGAACCTTTAGCATCTTCAATAAAGCCTTTAGATTCGCTTTGCTCACTTGCATATGCTGTTGAGATTAATGCAGCCTGAATTAAAACTGCTAAAGTAAGTTTTTGTGATTTTTGCATTGGGAGAAGGCCTTATACAAAACAGGATAAAGAAATTGAAGGAATTGTATACGTAATGTATAGCAAAAAAATCATTTTTTAATACATTTTATTTAATTAAAGTTACACATTTTTTTAATATAGTTTTATACCTTTTAGTCAATAAAAATATTTAATATTTGCTGTTTATTAAAATTATTTTATAAAACAATAATATATTTAAAGTATAAATGATGTGTTGTGTAATCCTGGTCATAAATAGGGAGTGGAATTCCTCAATTTAAGCTTCATTTGATGAAACTTTGCTGTTTTATACTTTAGTCTAATATGTGTTCAACGCCCCGATTAATCAATGATCAGAAGAAAAGTAAAGGAAGAGTTTAAAACTTTAAAAAATGCTCATATTTGTGGAAGTATCATCTAATTTTTTTCAATATAAAAATATATTTTAATTCAATGCTCAGCGACTTAATTGGTGTTTAGTAAAAGATAGCTAAGGAGTAATGATTTAAAAAAATTGACCAAAAAGTATAAAAAAGTTTTAGAATCCGCAGCTAAATTTATCTTTAAACAAGAATCTCAAGCTGATTCTCTAAGGAGTGGTGATGCTGCAAACTTCACACAAAATTGCGTTATTTTTACTACTTTCTATGAGTGCAATGTCTGCACTTGCTGAAGAAAATCCATCTGCAGCAGAAAATGGAGAGCTAACAGGCAGTTTTGCTGTGGTGAATAAATATATTTACCGTGGTGGTGTGGAAAATGAAGATGTCACTCTACAAGCTGGACTTGAATACGCTTATAACAGCGGAATAACCTTGGGATACTGGGGCTCGACCATCGGTTATGATCCTTCTGATGAAAATAAAGATCATGGTTTTGAACATGATTTTTATGTCGCGTATGGCAAGGAGTTAAATCAGGACTGGAGCTATAGGCTTCAAGGGACAGCTTATTACTATCAAAATGGCGGTACGGTATATGGCGAAAATGGCGATAAACGTAAAACGGCTGCATTCGATGTATTGGGTGAACTGGCTTATAAAGATTTAACTTTAAGTACGGCTGTAATGCTGACAGATGCTTCTTTTAGTAATGCAGGAGATGTGTATTTAAGCGCAGCTTATAGTTATGCTTTACCGCAAAACTTTATGTTAAACACATCGTTAGGCGCGTCTATTTATAATAGCAGCCGTGATGACAGTGTAATTGAAACCAAAAATGATGTCGCATTCAATGAAGCGCGTATCGGTTTAAGCAAAGAAATTGCCAATACTGCAGCGAATGCTTCTGTAGATTATGTGGTCGGTGGCAAGGATCGTTTTGATACAGATTTTGATGATCAGGTGGTATTGGGCTTAAATTTTAGTTTTTAAGTTTGCTGCAAGTTGAAATGATTTAAAGTGTACGGTTTGCTTCAAAATTGTGCACTTTTTTTATGCATAATGAAAAAAACTGATGAAAAAATAGCCTTAAAAAGAGGCATGATGTAAGTAAATATGAATCTTGCTCTAAAGCTGAAATAAGTTTTAATGCTGAGCAAACTGGCTATGGCGGCGAATAAACTGTATTGCAGATAGGTTTGTTTGAATTAATTAAAACTTAATAAAAACAAAATGATAAATCTATTTATTTTTTATTCTGGATGACTTGTAGAGATCTTATTTTGCTTTTGGCATAGCAATTGCTATTACCTCATTGAGTTTATCGAAATAACCAAAAAAACCGTCGTAGTACGATGTGGGGGAATCAAACAATGAAATTAACTTTAAAAGCATTATCTCTGGCTGTATTAGGCGCAGCATCTACATTTACTTTCGCAGAAGAGGCACCTGCATCAGAACATACCATTACAGGTAATATTGGTGTATTTTCAAGCTATAACTTACGTGGTATTACCAATGCTCCGGAAGATAAAAATTTAGCCTTACAAGGAGGACTTGATTATAGCCATGCTTCCGGTCTTTACGCAGGTTATTGGGGATCGACACTCGGTTATGGCGACCCTACAGAACTAAATCCCGATAATGCTTTTGAAAGTGATTTTTATGCGGGTTATAAAGGAGCAATCACTGAAGATCTAGGCTATACACTCGGTTTTACTTATTATTATTATTATGACTTAGGTACAAGTGATGCAAATGGTTTCGAAACCATGTTGGGCTTGAATTATAAGGG
>NZ_DJDC01000154.1:0-2806 GCF_002430855.1 Acinetobacter sp. UBA5934
TGAATGGCACATTTGGCAAAACGGTTGCCATTGATGTTGCGTTTAATCACCGCAAAGGTCTGGGCAATATTTAAACTGGCAAGATTTTTTAATAACGGTGCAAAATAGGTTTTAATATTGGTTTTAATACTTTCAGGACTTTCTTCCCCATAGCCCAAGCCGCCAATAGTGGTGGCTTCACCCCAACCGATGTAACCATCTTCAGTGGTGATTTTGACCAGTACTAGAGTTTGAGTTTGCATGGTTGCCACCGCCATCTTGTGTGGACGGATGGTTGGAATTTCCACCAGCAATGTTTCTATGGATTTGTACATCTTTAAAATTCTCGATCTTGCTTTATGCCTGTCTTGTGATATACCTTAAAAGAATGATTATTAGTTGTCTAAGATCAAATTTGCATTTTGTTATGCCTTAAAGGTATGGAGTATCATGGAACTAAGACATTTACGCTACTTTGTAGCAGTCGTAGAAGAGCAGAGTTTCACCAAAGCGGCAGAAAAACTGTTTATTGCTCAACCACCTTTAAGCCGCCAGATACAGAACCTTGAGGCTGAACTGGGTATACAACTTTTTGAGCGTGGCAGCCGGCCATTATTGACCACCGAAGCCGGCCAGTTCTTTTATCAACATGCGGTTAAACTTTTGTCTAATGCCGAAGAGATTAAAGCTATGACCCAGCGGGTCGGTATGGCAGAAAAAACCATTACCATGGGTTTTGTCGGTTCTTTGCTGTATGGCTTATTACCGAAAATTGTCTATTTATTTCGTCAGCAACAGCCGCATTTAAAAATTGAACTGATTGAAATGAGCACCAAAGACCAAATTCAGGCGCTGAAGGAAGGGCGGATTGATGTCGGTTTCGGCCGTTTAAGAATTTCCGATCCGGCGGTCCGGCGCATTCTGTTGCGTGAAGAGCCACTAATGGTCGCCATGCATTCCAGCCATCCACTGGTGCAACATCAAAGAGGAATATTCCTGACGGATATTGTGGATGAAAACCTGTTTTTATATCCCAGCCATCCCAAACCGAATTTCTCTACCCAGGTCAGATCGCTGTTTTCAGAATATAGCCTGGATCCGAAAAGCTTGAAGGAAGTACGTGAAATCCAGCTGGCTTTGGGTCTGGTGGCTGCCGGTGAGGGTATTTGTATTGTTCCGGAAAGTGCTAAAACCATTCAGTTACCGCATCTGCACTATATTCCTTTGCTGGATGATGCGGCGGTCAGTCCCATCTTTCTGGCCATTCGCAGTATGGATGAAAGTGAACACATCCGTTCGCTGTTTGACTGTATTTATCAGGTCTATGACCTGGAAGCCATTGCGTATGACCGAAGCTTAATCTGAAGCTTGACCGGCATTCATCGCAAATTTCTGGCCGGATAAACTTAAAATTTTCAGAACCCTCCCATTATGCAGACTCATTCTAACGAAATGGATGGTCTGCATATTTTTTACAAAAAAAGAATGACTTAAAACTGAGATTCGCTTGAATTTTACCTTTTGTGGATATCTTTAAAGTATCGCAATAATGACAAAAAAAGAGCATTCAACTTTTAAGGTATGAATATATATGCAATCGGTTTTGGACATTTTTCCGCATCTTCTGCATTGTGATGTCACAAACAGGACTTCACAATAAGGAGGTGAAGCATGTCCAATAAAATAAATATCAATACACTAATTGATGAAGCAAAATTTACCCGATTTCATTGGGGCGTACTGATCTGGTGCCTGATCATCATCATCTTTGACGGTTATGACCTGGTGATTTATGGAGTGGCACTTCCGCTGTTGATGCAAGAATGGGCGCTCAATACTGTACAGGCGGGTTTACTGGCCAGTACCGCATTATTTGGCATGATGTTCGGTGCCATGAGTTTCGGGACCCTGTCCGATAAAATTGGCCGTAAAAAAACCATTATGATCTGTGTCGGACTATTCAGTGGCTTTACCTTTTTAGGTGCTTTTGCCAGTAACCCGACTGAGTTCGGTATTCTGCGTTTCCTGGCCGGGTTAGGCATTGGCGGCGTAATGCCCAACGTGGTTGCCTTAATGACTGAATATGCGCCAAAACGTATTCGCAGTACGTTGGTGGCGGTGATGTTTAGTGGCTATGCCATTGGCGGAATGACTTCTGCATTATTGGGTGCATGGCTGGTGCCGCAGTTTGGCTGGAAAATCATGTTTTTACTTGCGGGTACTCCTTTACTGTTCCTGCCGATACTCTGGAAATATTTACCAGAATCATTGATGTATCTGACTAATAAGCAGCAGACTGCTCAAGCGCAAAGCATTATTCAGAAAATCTCACCAACACAGGTAATTGGATCTGACACCCAGTTTGTCCTGAATGAAGTGCAAAAAGGCGATGAAGCACCTTTAAAAGCATTATTCCAGCAAGGCCGTACATTGAGTACCTTTATGTTCTGGCTGGCATTCTTTATGTGCCTGTTGATGGTTTACGCGCTAGGCAGCTGGTTACCAAAACTCATGATCCAGGCGGGTTATTCACTCGGCGCCAGTATGATTTTCTTATTTGCCTTGAATATTGGCGGCATGATTGGCGCGATTGGCGGTGGTGCCTTGGCAGACCGTTTCCATATTAAAAAAGTCCTGACCATTATGTTCTTATGTGGTGCGGCAGCGTTAATCTTACTCGGATTTAACAGTCCACAATTCGTGTTATATGCGCTGATTGCTGTGGCGGGTGCAGCGACCATTGGTTCCCAAATTTTACTGTATACCTTTGTGGCCCAGTATTATCCAACCACGGTGCGTTCAACCGGTATGGGATGGGCGTCAGGAA